>NZ_JABXKN010000026.1:0-114868 GCF_017115065.1 Nostoc sp. JL23 | reverse complement strand
CACCCTAATTTTAATTTTTTGCCTCTGAATGCTCTCAAATACTTATTTTTTCGTAGCTCCTTTTAGTGATCGCCTATTGTACCCAAGTTTCTCAAACCCAGTCCCCGTGAGCATTTGCCATTTGTGGATGAGTCTAAAACAATTCTCTGTGAATGTTTCGGGTATAGCGATCGCCCCTCATTCTTCATCCCAATTAATACAAATGTTCTATATTTCTACTGATAAGCCACAGCATCCATACACTACCAGCATTCTGTAAAATTCATCCCAAAGAATCAGACGATCCCCCTTACCTGTGGTGGCAGACAGTCCTAAACTGAAGATGAGAGTTGAAAGGCAGTCGGGAGAAATTTTGTGAAAAAAGTATTATCAATCATTCTTGGTGGTGGCGCGGGTACTCGACTTTACCCACTAACCAAACTACGTGCTAAACCAGCAGTACCAGTAGCCGGGAAGTATCGCCTAATCGATATCCCTGTTAGTAACTGCATAAATTCCGAAATATTCAAAATCTACGTCCTGACACAATTCAACTCAGCTTCTCTGAATCGCCATATTGCACGTACTTACAACTTTACTGGCTTCAACGAAGGGTTTGTGGAAGTGCTAGCGGCACAACAAACACCAGAAAACCCTAACTGGTTCCAAGGTACAGCCGATGCTGTACGTCAGTATCTATGGTTAATGGAAGAATGGGATGTAGAAGAATATCTAATTCTCTCAGGCGATCACCTCTACCGCATGGATTATCGCCACTTTATCCAGCGCCATAGGGAAACGGGGGCTGATATTACTCTCTCAGTCATCCCCATCGATGAGCGCCGCGCCTCAGATTTTGGTTTGATGAAAATCGATGACTCCGGTAGGGTAATTGATTTTAGCGAAAAACCTAAAGGCGAAGCGTTAACCCAAATGCAAGTTGATACAAGCGTACTGGGATTATCAAAGGAACAAGCCAAGCAACAGCCTTACATCGCCTCAATGGGGATTTATGTCTTTAAAAAAGATGTTTTGTTCAAGTTGTTGAGAGAAGGTATAGAAAGGACTGATTTCGGTAAAGAAATTATTCCAGATGCCTCTAAAGATTACAACGTTCAAGCTTACCTTTTTGATGATTACTGGGAAGATATTGGAACAATTGAGGCCTTTTATCATGCAAATCTAGCCCTGACTCAGCAGCCCCAGCCACCTTTTAGTTTCTACGATGAAAAAGCACCAATTTATACCCGCGCTCGGTACTTACCTCCAAGTAAACTATTAGATTGCCAGGTAACAGAATCAATTATCGGTGAAGGTTGCATTTTGAAAAATTGCCGCATTCAACATTCAGTTTTAGGAGTGCGATCGCGAATTGAATCTGGTTGTGTCATCGAAGAGTCCCTACTCATGGGTGCAGATTTTTACCAAGCTTCTGTAGAACGCCAATGCAACGTAGAAAAAGGTGATATACCTGTAGGTATTGGTACTGACTCGATTATTCGCGGTGCCATCATCGATAAAAACGCTAGTATCGGTCACGATGTCAAAATTATCAATAAAGATAACGTGCAAGAAGCTGACCGAGAAAGTCAAGGTTTCTACATCCGTAGTGGCATCGTTGTCGTGATGAAAAATGCTGTAATTCCTGATGGAACAATCATTTAGTAGTGCTGAGTTGTGAGTGCTGAGTTATGAGTTGTGAGTTATGAATAAAACTTCTAATCACTCTTTACTCCTAACTTCTTACTCAGCACGGGCTGAACGCCCCGCTACCGCTAACAGCACTCAGCACGAGCTGAACGCCCCGCTACCGCTAACAGCGCTCATTTTGCTGATTGGTCTTCCAGGAAGCGGGAAGTCAACCTTGGCAAAACAATTACTGACAGAATCCCCCCAAATGGCGCTAATTTCTACAGATGCCATTCGGGGGCAATTGTTCGGTTCCCAAGCCGTTCAAGGGTCGTGGCTACTGATTTGGCGCGAAATTGAGCGGCAATTTCAGCAAGCTATTTCCACAACTAATACAGCTATTTTTGATGCCACCAATGCCCAGCGCCGCCATCGTCGTGAAGTCATTGCTTTAGCCCGTAACTTGGGCTTTACCGACATTAGGGGAATTTGGGTGGATACACCAGTTTGGCTGTGTTTGGCACGGAATAAAAGGCGATCGCGCCAAGTTCCAGAAGAAATTATTTTGCGGATGCACCGTCAACTCCGGGATGCTCCCCCAAGTCGGGAAGAAGGATTAGACAGCCTCAGCCGCTTATCAGAAAAATCGGAGTACGGGAATTGCGATTCCTTGGTGAGCGAGAACCACACTTGATTTTCTATATTTTTTGTTAATTTAAAATCATATTCTTTTTGTTTGGCACTATACCAGGCAAACTAAACATCTCTCATCTTCAAAAAAACATAACGGGAATTTCTATAGGAGGCTGGTAGATGGCTGCAACCGACTTCAAGGACTATTACGCTATTTTGGGAGTCAGTAAGACTGCCAGTTCAGAGGAAATTAAACAAGCCTTTCGTAAACTAGCCCGCAAATACCATCCTGATGTCAACCCAAACAACAAACAGGCAGAGGCACGCTTCAAAGAAGTTAGCGAAGCCTACGAAGTTGTATCAGACCCAGATAAACGCAAAAAATACGACCAATTCGGTCAATATTGGAGACAAGCTGGTGAAGGTTTCCCATCTGGCGGCGCTGGCCCAGATATGGGTAACTTTGACTTCAGTCAATACGGCAATTTTGATGAGTTCATTAATGAGTTGCTAGGACGCTTTGGTGGCCCTCCTCCTCATGGTGCGGGGCGCCAAAGTCACGCACGAAGTCAGTCTTTCCGCAATTCTCCAGGTAGCTCAACTAATTTTAGCAACAGCTTTAACGATTTTGGGTTTCAAGATGGAGGTGCGCGTAGTACCCAGGATAGTGAAGCTGCGATCGCTCTAACTTTTGCTGAAGCATTTAATGGTGTGAAAAAGCGCTTCAGTTTAGGTAATGAAACAATAGATGTCAACATCCCATCTGGGGCTAAAACTGGTACTCGCCTACGGGTGCGGGGCAAAGGTCAGATTAACCCCATGACTCAACAACGGGGAGATTTATACTTAAAAGTCGAACTTCAGCCACATACGTTCTTCCAAATGGAAGGCGATAACTTGGTATGCGAAGTGCCAATCACACCAGATGAAGCTACTCTAGGAGCGTCTATTGATGTACCCACTCCCGATGGTTCAGTGAATGTCAAACTACCAGCAGGAGTGCGTTCTGGTCAATCTCTACGTTTACGCGGCAAAGGTTGGCCCCTCCCCAAAGGTGGACGCGGCGACCAGTTAGTGAAAGTAGCGATCGTTCCACCAAAAGACCTCAGCCAACAAGAGCGGGAATATTATGAAAAAATCCGGGCTATACGTACTTATAATCCCCGTAGTCATTTGAACCAATTCAGGCTTTAACAAGCAAAAAGAGAATCCCCATAATTAAAATCTCGTCATTACCCACATTTTGGTAACAGTCAAAGTATTATGCTAAACCACATCCTATCTAGAACTTAAGTTCTGCATCTCAGAGCTACTGTTCACTCAAGTGGACTTGAATCATGTTCGGGTGAATGTTTAACCGAACTTGAGATAAATTGTTGTTTAGTCCAGTTAAGAGAACTTGAACTATTAGCCTTGGAATTGTATTCCGAGGCACAATAGTAACGAAGCTAAAGATAAAAAAGATGTGGGTAACGAGAAATAATCAGAATTAAGGGATTTTTGTTGCGATCGCTAAAACCTTGAATATTTATAGTCAATTGAATTGTTCTAACAATGTCTCAACACTGGCATTGTGATCCAAAAAAGAAAATAAATGCCAATAGCGCAGTTTTCCTTCTTTATCTAATACAAACTGTGCTGGTAAAGGCGCTCCCAGCGCTTGTCCTGCTTGATATGTACGAAATACTCGACAACTAGGATCGCTCAATAGTGGCATTTTTAAGCCTAAATCTTTGACAACTATTTGACTCTGTTTTTCATCGGTACTAGTAATCATTAAAACTTCTATACCGCGATTTTTAAATTGTTCGTAATTTTCATTCAAAGCTTTGATATGAGGAAAACAAAAAGGGCAATATTGCTTTTCGGTAAAAATGCGAGTCAAGGCGAGTAACACTGGTTGTTTGCCTTTATAATCAGACAATCTTACTAAAGTTCCGTTGGTAATATCTGGCAATTGAAAGTCTGGTGTTCCCACTCCCAATCTGAGTTGATTGCTAGCTGGAACTGGTAAAAAATTACGGAAAAATCTTTCATTTAATAAGCCACTAAAGTCAGTTGAAGTCAGCATATTTTTAACCTTGATTATTTAAATACTATTTTATAAAAAACCACAGATATTTACGGAGGTTGACATTGTTTAATGTGTATCTCTGTTTATCTGTGGTTTTCATTGATTTTGCTTTCAACCCCAAAAAGCTGGATTAGAGTTTTTTGGCTAGCGAAATTTAGACAGCAGAGAAGTAGACTTTAGACTTCACTGGATCAGGATTCATTGTCTTGTCACCAGGTTGCCAACCAGCTGGGCAAACTTCATCAGGGTGAGACTGAACATACTGAATTGCTTGTAATGTCCGCAGGGTTTCATCAACGCTACGACCAAAAGCTAGGTTGTTAATGGTGGCGTGCTGTATGATACCATCTTTATCGATGATGAACAGACCACGCAAGGCAATGCCTGCTGCTGGGTCAAGAACGTTGTAAGCGGCGCTAATTTCTTTCTTGATGTCGGAGACTAGAGGATAATTCAGGTCGCCGACGCCACCAGATTTACGATCTGTTTGAATCCAAGCGAGGTGAGAGAATTCACTATCAACGGAAGCCCCAAGGACTTCAGTATTGATTTTCTTGAATTCTTCGTAGCGATCGCTAAATGCTGTGATTTCAGTAGGACAAACAAAGGTAAAGTCTAATGGGTAGAAAAACAGGACGACATACTTACCGCGATAATCGGAAAGTTTGATTGTCTTAAATTCCTGATCTACCACAGCAGTTGCTGTGAAATCGGGAGCTTGTTGACCAACGCGGAGGCTTCCTTCGGTTCCGTAAGTAAGGGACATTAACCTAATTCTCCTTTATCGGTTTAGTAGCGTTGGAATTTGGGTCAAATAAAATTTACCCATCCACGCTCTCACAGTTTAATTACGATCTGTTACGACTATATCATACTCATAACGATTTTGAGTAGCAAATGCCTGATTTAGATACAAGAGAATGGTTGCTTACCAATGGCTTAGGAAGTTTTGCCAGTGGTACAGTTTCTGATGTCCGTACACGTACTTATCATGGTTGGCTGTTTGCCGCGACAAACCCACCTTCTGAAAGGACTCTGCTGTTTTCGCACCTAGAAGCTAGCTTGGAAATATTAGGGAGCGTTGTGGCACTGGGGACAAATGTTTGGGGTAACGGTCAGATTGAGCGAACAGGCTACCAACAGCTACGCCGTTTTGATATTAACCCAGTTCCTAAATGGACTTGGGGTCAAGATAACTGGCAATTAACCAGGCAATTGGTGATGCCCTATGGTTTGGTGGGGATTAGGGACTGGGGATTAGGGATTGGGGATAAGGGGACAAGGAGACAAGGGGGCAGGGGAGCAGGGGAGCAGGGGAGCAGGGGAGAAATTGCAGAAAGTTTTTCCCCTCTGCCTCTTATACCCAATGCCCAATTTTGCCATCGAATTTTAATCCAGTATCGCTACGAGGGAACTGAAACAGCGATTTTACGGTTGCGAGTGTTGATAGCAGAACGTGACTTTCACCACCAGCAGACTGCTCAAAAATTACAGTTTTCACAATTGCTAGGGGAACAGCAAGTCTGTTTACAAGCAATCAATTCTGGGCGCTTCGGCATACCTTGGCACTTACGCTGGACACAAGGAAATTATCAACCAGATGCAGTTTGGTATTGGGATTATAGATTGTCTGAGGAGACAAAACGGGGATTAGGCGACAAGGAAAACCTCCACAGTCCTGGTTACTTAATAGTCACACTTCAACCAGGAGATACGGTGACTTTAGAAGCACGAGTCGGTTTTCCCGACTCAGTGCCAGGTGTTCTCACCCTCAAAACCTTTGCAGAAGCGGTGGAGGCAGAGCAAGAAAGGCTCTCACAGATTTTTGGATGGAGAGAGGGAGGTAAGGGAGCAGGGGAGCAGGGGAATAACTACAAATATCCAATACCCAATGCCCCATGCCCAATTCCCAATGCCCAATTCCCAATCTGGCAACAACTACTCAAAGCAAGCGATCAGTTTATCGTCTATCGAGCCTCAATTGCAGGTCCCACGGTCATTGCTGGTTATCACTGGTTTAATGACTGGGGACGCGATACATTAATCGCTTTACCGGGGTTGGCACTAGTTCCACAGCGCTTTGACCTAGCCAAAGGAGTATTGCGAACTTTTGGGCATTATTGTCGCCACGGTTTGATTGCGAATGTATTTCCCGATCTCAATGGCGAACCAATTTATAACAGTATTGATGCGGCATTGTGGTGGATTGAAACTTTAGGACTTTATTTAGAAGCTACCCAAGACTGGGATTTTTTGGCAGAGCAATTCCCTGTAGTACAGCAAATCTATAAAGCTTTTGTCGGTGGTACACGTTTCAATATCCAGGTCGATGCTACCGATGGGCTAGTTAGTTGGGATGCTCGTGGTGTAGCTCTCACCTGGATGGATGTGGTAATTGGGGCACAACCCGTCACACCCCGTTACGGGAAGCCAGTGGAAATCAATGCGCTGTGGTATTCTACTTTATGTTGGCTGAGTCAGTGGGCAGAGCGCTTGAGCCAAATGGAGTATGGCTCACCAGTGCGTCTCACTAAGCAAGCACAGCGTTATGCTAACCAAGCACAACACGTGAAAACCTCACTGCAAAAATTCTGGAATCCTCAGTTAGGTTATCTGTACGATACTATTGAGCCGGACGATCGCCGGAATTTTCAAATACGTCCGAATGCCGTTTTGGCGCTGTCGCTACACCATTGTGGGTTTTCGGAACAGCAAGGGTGTCAGATATTAGATTTGGCAACTACCAGCTTGCTCACACCTTATGGTCTTCGCAGTCTCGATCCAGGAGATCCCGAATACAAAGGTAAATATGAGGGCAATCAACAGCAACGCGATCGCGCTTATCACCAAGGCACTGTTTGGACTTGGCTAATTGGGCCATATATTCGGGCTTGGCAACGTTTTTATCCACAACAATCGCTGCCTTTTGATTGGCAACCCTTGCTAGATCACTTTTTCTTTGACGCTTGTCTTGGTTCTATTTCGGAGATTTTTGATGGCGATTCACCTCACACACCCAGAGGAGCGATCGCTCAAGCTTGGTCAGTTGCCGAAGTAATCCGCCACATTAAGCCACATTAAATAGTTGTAGGCATACAGATGGTCTTGGATAATTATTCTTGATTAATATCTGTTCACAAATTAATTTTGCTAGTTTTAACCTAGAAAGCCTTTACTATACAAGCATTTTATTAATTTATCTGATTATCCAAAAGTGAATAGAGATTTTCGATGATTTTCACAAATTGAGGCCGCAAAATCAAAAATGTTGATTTTCTTCTATGAGAAAATATGCTATGAGAAAACTTCATGAACAAGATGTAGTATTATTGATATCAGCAATGTATTTAAGGCTTAATTTAGATACTCTACAGCATGGATGATTGAAAGCGCAATTACTATTGATAAAACTAATTTTACATTTCCTTATTATGAAACACATCATATCTTAACGCTAAATAAGCCTAAAGAAGTATAGATATAAATGGAGAAATAAATTAATAAAATAAAGTGCAAAAAATTAAGTTCACGTAGAAAGAATTGTAAATAAAGTGACTCAGCCTAATAACAAGACCAACCTTCAAGAGGAAACAGATTTAGGGACTTCCATAGCTCTAGCTACTACTACAGATAAATGGCAAGTATTGTCGTACAATGCTCCAATCCTACCTATACATGCCGCTCTACTTCGTACTGGTAAGGTATTCTTTTTCTGTGGCTCAGGTAACGATCCCAATCGGTTAAATACTCCTTATGACAGTGTGGTCTGGGATGTAAAAAAGGGAACCTTTTCGCGTCAAGCGCCTCCATTGGATAGTAACAATCAACCTATGGATATTTTTTGCGCTGGTCATTCCTTCCGCCCTGATGGTCAGTTGCTGGTTGCAGGTGGAACTTTGCGCTATGACCCATTTTATGGTTCACCCTATGCTCTGATGTTTGATCCCATTGCTGAGAAATGGGTCAAGATACTATCAATGAATAATGGCCGCTGGTATCCTACTGTGTTAACACTAGGCAGCGGTCGAGTCTTAGCAGTGTCTGGGCCGGATAAAGATGGCAAGCTCAATAGACAACCAGAAATTTATTCTGCTTTCTTTCCAAATGGTTGGAACGCTTTTCCAAGAACTAGTGCCTTACCAGCATACGCGCATCTGTTTCTACTAAGTAGTGGGAAAATTTTTTATTCAGGTGCGCAGATGGGTGGCACTGGAGTGACACCAAGGATATTAACCCTGCCAGAGAAATTTACACAATCCATTACAGAAACAGTGGTGACAGGGCTACAAGACATAGGTTTTGGCGATCAAGCTGCCAGTCTCCTTTTACCACCTGCACAAGATCAAAAGGTGATGATTCTCGGTGGGGGTAGTGGTAAGACAGCAACAAAGAGGGTAAATATTGTCGATTTAAAAGCTAGTAATCCAACTTACGTAGCAGCAAAGCCTTTAAACTATGCCCGGATGCATCACAGCGCAGTTTTATTGCCCGATCGCACAGTGTTTGTTTGCAATGGTAGCAAAATGAATGAGGACACAACACAATCAATGCTGCCAGCAGAAATCTACAATCCAGCTACAAATACCTGGACAGTAGTAGCTAAACAAAATGTCCCTCGCGTATATCACTCGGTGGCCTTGCTGCTACCAGATGGTAGGGTCGTCACAGCTGGGGGGAACCCTCAACGGCGGGTCAATGAACTGCGATTAGAAATCTACAGTCCTGCATATATGTCGCGATCGCGACCAGTTATTCAGAGCGCTCCTCAAACTGTTACCTACGGGCAGCAATTTACGATTCAGACACCCCAAGCTGCGAATATTAAATGGGTGAGTCTGATTAGACCAATGGCAACTACCCATTCTTGCGATACAGAACAAAGGTTAGTGGATGCACCCATTATTTCTAGAAATGCTACTTCTCTTAAGGTCACGGTCATAAACAATCGAAACATCGCACCTCCAGGCTGGTACATGCTTTTTATTAGTGACAAAAATGGAACACCCTCAGTAGCAACCTGGACGCAAATATATTAGCCTGATCTGTTTACGTTCACACTGCTACCTAATAAAAGTCATTCATTCTAGGAAGGAAAATATGAATTACAAGGTATCACGTCGACGGTTTGGACAGTTGGCACTTGCTGGAACTGTAGTATCTGGACTTAGTTATCTAACCAAGAAAGCCTTGGCAGAAACACCAAGTTTAAATATTGTAGGTATAGGTTCTAGCCCACTCGTTAATATTGACCAAACGGCTATTACAGAGGTAAACACCACTGAATTAGTAGAGAACACTGCCTTAAACAGTGTAAGCACAGATATTAAGCCTGTAGGACTAGTTTTGCAATCCTTAATGACAGGAAAGGCTCAGGTACTTACTGAGAAAAGTACACCTCTATTAGAGCCTAATGAGATATTGAGTGGTTTTACCTCTTTAAGCGATGGCACACTTGTTGTAGCCATTACTCCGGTTGCGCTTAGTCGGAGACAGCCGACACCTACTCGCATTACATTTTTGGGTACGCCTGTAAAAACTTTGATAGTCTCAGGACTTAAACCAAATCAACAGCTTGGGAGCTTGCTAGGTACTAATGATGGGCGGCTCATTGGTCTAGTAGGTAAGAAGAACGGTACACCACCGATCAGATTGGTAGATATTAACCTTCAAACAGGAGAGATAAGTTTTATTAGTAAGATTAAATTTCTGGAAGATGAGCGGGTCAGCAATCTAGCTGAGTGCCCAGATGGAATACTTTATACCTCTATAGTTGGTGCGTATGGTGATACAACTCTGGTGCGGCTAAATTCAAATCAAAAAAAGCCCATCAGACTAGGACAATTAAAAGTGAATGGTCAAGCATGGAATAATGGTTTACAAAGCTTAGTTTGCTCTGCAACAGGTCAACTCCTCGCCTTTGGAGCTATGAGATATGAGACACCTAATGCTGTGTATATTGTTGATAAGGACAGTGGAAATATGACTCGGCTGCAAGACTTTGATACTACTCAGATTACGCGTACTCGTGCTTAGAAGGAATTGAGCTTGATATTTCTAACAAAAAAAACTGCCTAGCCCTCATCTTTGCTTGAGGGCTTTTTATTGGCATTGATTGGTACAGCTTATTATTAAGAATATTTTTGACTTATTTTCTAATTTAGTTACCCCTGAAAATTCTGATTGATACAGAACAGCAGTAACTTAAACAAATTTATAATAATTTTGATAGATAGCTTATATCAGGAAAGGTTGCCGATGTTCAAAACTTACTCATTAGATTCTCCTTTGGAGTACAGCGATCGCCTTTTCGACAGCTAAGAATCTAATGAGAGAGTGTGTTAGCATAGCTAACCGGAGGTATCGCTAATAGTTAATTACGACGGAAATTTCTCTTGCGTTGTTTGTGTCTAGCGACTTCTTTGCGCTTGTGTTTTTCCAAAGGCGTTTCAAAATGACGATTCTTTCTCATGTCTGGAAAAATACCTGCTTTGGAAACTTCCCTCTTAAATCGGCGTAAGGCTGACTCAATTCCTTCATTTTCGCCCACAAATACTTGGGTCATTTATCATCTCCTACTTAATTGGTACTGGGCAATTTAAGCTATCCAGTAGACCGGAGCGCAAAAAGGGCAGATAATGATTCTGCCCTTTAGACGTTAAAACTTAATTTTTGATTTTAAAGCTTAGTAGCGTGATCTATTGTATCCACCACCACCACCACCACCGCGGCGATCGCCACCACCACCACCAAAAGAACCACCTCTATCTTCCTTTGGTTTAGCCTTATTCACTTTGAGGTCGCGTCCCATCCATTCAGCTCCATCAAGAGCATCAATGGCAGCTGTTTCTTCAGCTTCTGTGCCCATCTCTACAAAGGCAAAGCCGCGTGGACGTCCGGTTTCACGGTCAGTAGGTAACTGAACCCGCTTTACAGTACCGTGTTCGGCAAACACAGAATTGAGGTCATCTTGTGTGACCTCGTAGGATAGATTACCTACATAAATTGACATGCATTATCTCCAAAATCATAGGTGTGTAGAGATTTAGATTTCGGAGGCAAGCTTGTTAAGACCAAAAGGGAAAAGCCTGTCAATACTAAAAACAAAGAATGTAACCGAATTTTATTCTCACTTGATTATCTTAGCACATCATTGAGTTCTTACCCACAGTAACTCAAGATTGGGAATTGGAGATTGGGCACAAGAGGCAGAATTGCAAAGGGGCACAGAGGAAAAATTTACTGTAACTTCTCGCCTGTTTTTCCACTCACTCATACTAATTTGAAAAATGATTGCGACAGATGGATTCACACCAAGCCAGACGCACCAAGGCAATTCCCAATCCAAAATCTAAAATCGAAAATCTAAAATCTAAAATGGTATCATCTCCCCCAGTACCTAGTCCCCTCATAATATTGATTAGCAGAAATTCCCCAAATAATTGCAAAATAAATGCAGTTCGTCATTGTTACTAATTGGAAATGCCGACTACACTTGCTGACGCACAAAATTTACTTTCTGACCTGATCGCCCGCTACCGTGAGCGTGTAGATTATCTGATGATTCGCCTTGAAGAAGCAGAAGGGACTGATATCTTGTTGCGTGGCGACAAGGTAGAAACCCTCAGTGAAGGCATCTCCATTGGTGGGCATATTCGCGCTTGTTATAAAGGCGGATGGGGGTTGAGCTGCTTTAACCAGCTAGCAACAATCAAAGATCGCATAGAAGAAGCGATCGCTGCTGCGCGGATGGTTGGTGATGAAGAAACTTTACTTGCACCCATTGATCCGGTGCAAGCAGTATGCATTCTACCCCTAAAAGGTACTGACCCCCGAAATGTCTCACTCTCGCAGAAAAAACAATTGTGCGATCGCTATGCCCAATTGCTTAAAAGCGTCGATCGCCGAATTACCACTACCTCGGTGCGTTACGGTGACAGTGCCCAAAAAGTAATCATTGCTACTTCCGAAGGTACTTTGATCGAGCAATCTTGGGTGGATATGGAAATGCGCTTTGCCGCCACCGCCAGAAATGGCGAAACTGTACAAACTGGACGGGAAACTACTGGCTCTCGCAAAGCTTACGAAGATTTAACTAGTTTGGATGAACAGGTAAAAGGGGCTGCTCAAAGAGCGATCGCCGCTTTATCTCTACCACCAGTCAAAGGCAATACTTACACTGTAGTAATTGACCCAATTCTCACGGGTTTATTCGTCCACGAAGCCTTCGGACATCTTTCTGAGGCTGATATGGCTTACGAAAACCCCGATCTCCTGGAAGTTATGACCATCGGACGGCGGTTTGGCCCAGAAGAACTGCAAATTTTTGATGGTGCGGCTCCAGAGGGACATCGCGGTAGCTATTTTTACGATGATGAAGGCACACCTGCCACTACTACTCAACTAATTAAAGATGGAGTTTTAGTGGGACGTTTACATTCTCGTGAAACTGCTGGCAAATTGGAGGAGGCGCCTACGGGTAACGCCCGCTGTCTTAACTATCACTTTACTCCCATTGTGCGGATGACAAATACCTGGATTGAACGGGGTAAAACACCAGTTGCAGACTTATTCACCGATATCAAAGAAGGAGTTTATGCCCGTAATTGGTTGGGTGGGATGACGAATGGGGAAATGTTTACCTTTAGCGCTGGGGAAGCGTGGATGATTAGGAACGGCAAAATTGCTGAACCTGTCAGGGATGTAACGCTTTCGGGAAATGTATTCCAAACTTTAGCGGATATTGAGGCACTTGGTGATGATTTTTACTGGGATGAATCTGGTGGTTGTGGTAAGGGAGGGCAAAATGGCCTGTCAGTGGGTTGTGGTGGTCCTAGCCTCCGAATTCGAGATGTAGTGGTTGGCGGGGAAACATGAACTATCCGCTGCGATACCGAAAATACTTAGTATCGCAGTGGACTTCCGATTGACCAATGACTAATGACTTCAAATAAGGAGTTTCCTGCTTCATCCTAAATAATCCAATGCGCTTGGGTTAAGGGTTATTGGTGTAGATAATTGGTCTTTTGAGTATAGCGATCGCTTTGCACTAATGCTGAAATTTTTCAGGTGGGCAACATCCCTCCTAAGTATGAAATTAACTCATAACTCTAGGTAGTAGCGTCAGTAGTTAAGGATAGCTAATCTAGATTGAAGTGATTCAAAATTTACTCTGGTTTAATTCACCACAATAATTCTCAGTTGCGCGTGCTGAGAATTTACTGCCTGTCTGGGTAAGCTGGATAGCCTCAATTAAACGTTCCTTAGCACAGCGACAGATATGAAAGCAGATCAACTCCTGAAAAACTATGCCGCAGGTGTCAGAGACTTTACTGGTGTCAACCTGAGCGAGGCCAACTTAAGAGAAGCCGATCTCAGTGGCGTAATTTTAGATCGAGCAATTTTAGATGGAGCTAATTTGAGTCACGCTAATTTAGCCCACGCCAGTTTGATTGAAGCAGACTTAAATGGAGCAGATTTGAGCAATGCGGATCTCAGTAGTAGCAACTTAAGCGGAGCAATTTTGGATGGAGCAATTTTGGATGGAGCAGATTTGGATGGAGCTAATTTGAGTCACGCTGATTTGACGGTTGCTAAATTGATTGAAACTAATTTGAGTGAGGCGGATTTGCAGGAAGCAAACTTGATGGCGGCGAATCTAGATGGAGCGGATTTAAGTGGTGCAGATTTAACTGTAGCTGACTTATCCCAGGCAAATCTCACTCAAGCAGATTTGAGCCAGACAAATTTGAGCGGAGCCAATTTGGATGGAGCCAATATAGAAGGAACTATTCTGGATGAGAATGTTTAATCTCATTTTCTTACAGAGCAAGGGTTCTGGGTTGCTGACTCAATACATTAACCAAAACAGTACCTTGGAACACCGAGATTAATCTCCTCTCCGCAGGCGCAACAGCTTACACACAAGTTTTTTAGAGGTGCAATGGCATTGTTTTGACTGACAATGCGATTGTTGCAGCTGACAATACCATTGAGATCAGAACTTGGAATATTGCTTGAAGAAGAATTCAGAAGTCAAAATGGGCTAAACGCCCCGCTACCGCTAACAGAAGTCAGCAATCTTGACGCTCGATAGCGCAGCGTAAAGCCTTCTCTTCTCCCAAAGGGAGACGCTACGCGAACGAGAGGCTGCGCCAACGGCATGGCAACTCTTAGAGACTCTAGCGCGAACGCTTAGAGCGACGCAGGAGCTTCTGACTCGGTTTTTGCCTTGCTATCCGCTTTTTGGGTCAGAATACCTTTCCTGTATTCTGACTCCTGACTCCTGAATTCTGTTTGATAAAAGTCTATAGCCTTTGTGTACACACAATCTGCTTGTCAGAAAAAGTCAAGTGGATATATTTTCTATACACAAGGATATTACTGTGAAAAAGTTTGCTACAAGTATTGTTATTTACGATTGTCATAATTAAAACAATTGACTCTCAACTATCAATGGTGAACTCTACCCTCGTCGTCACACTCTATGTCAACCCTATGACAGGGAATGATACCAATATTGGTTCACGGTTTAGTCCTTTTAAAAGCCTCACCCGTGCTTTAAAAGGAACCAAAATCCTGACGATAATTCATCTGGAGTCGGGGACTTACAACGCCGCTAGTGGTGAAGTGTTTCCACTAATCGTCCCTGGAGGGGTGACAGTGGTGGGTAATGAAGCTAACAAAGGTGCAGGAATTGTAATTTCCGGGAGTGGTGAGTATCTAAGTCCCAGTTTTGGTATACAAAATATTACCCTGCTCTTGGTAGATAATGCCAGTCTTTTAGGTGTAACTATTACCAATCCCTCAGCCAAAGGTACTGGTATCTGGATTGAATCTGCTGCACCTACTTTAAGTAACAATACTCTGAGCAACTGTGGGCGGGAAGGTGTGTTTACCACTGGTGCTGCCAAATCCACAATTTTAGATAACTTATTTGTGCAAAATACTGCTAGCGGGTTAGTGATGGCAGGTCATAGCCAGGGAGAAGTACTGCGGAATGTATTTCAAAGAAACCCTTTAGGCATAGCAATTAGTGACTTTGCCACTCCGACGATCGCCAATAATAAATTATCAGAAAATCGCACGGCGATCGCACTTTCTCGCAATGCCCAACCGGTGCTACGTCAAAATCTCATTGCTAAAAATACCCAAGGTGGTTTATTAGTCAATGGCAATGCACTCCCTGATTTAGGTAATACCAAAGATCCAGGTGATAATATTTTTCGCGATCATAGTGAATTTGATTTATATAATGCCACTACACAAAAGCTAGTTTCCGTAGGTAATCAATTAAATTCGTCTCTAGTCAAGGGTTTAGTAGAATTACTCCCAAACAATTTAGTAACATTTGACACCAGCTTCTCTGATACCTCGACAGAATACCCACTTCAAAAACCCCCCTTGTCCCCTTATCCCCTTGTCCCAGCGTCTTCCGAACTAGATGGACATTGGGCAGAACCATTTATTCAGGCATTAGTGAGCATGGATTTAACTCATGCTTTTGCCAATGGTAGCTATCAGCCAGATAAACCCATGACTCGCGCCCAGTATGCAGCTTTGGTGGCGATCGCTTTTAACCCATTTCCTAAAATCCCGGCACCTGATTTTACAGATGTACCCAAAGATTTTTGGGCTTATAGCGCTATCCAAATCGCAGCTAGCGGTGGCTTTGTTGGCGGATTTAGCGATCGCACCTTCCGCCCCGATCAAAGTGTGCAGCGGCTACAGGTGATTGTCTCCCTAGTAAACGGACTGGGATTACCAGCTGTTGATAGCGGTGTTTTAGAACTATATAGCGATCGTCATACCATTCCCGACTACGCTCGGACAGCCGTTGCCACTGCTACACAACGGGGAATCGCTGTCAACTATCCAGATCCGAAAATACTTGCACCTTTACGTTTGGCAACACGCGCCGAAGTTGCAGCGATGGTTTATCAGGCATTAGTCGCCATTCGGCGAACATCTGCGATTAAATCAGTCTATGTGGGGTTGCATTCTAGAAGTTGGCAAGTAGAATAAGGAACACTGCCTATCGTCTTGGCAACTCTTGGAAAAATAAACCATGTAGTTAAAAGCACGCTAGGCTAATATGCGATGGGTGACAAATCTAAGACCTATTGCCTAAAGCTAATAGCCTCATGTTAACAACACTTCCAGACACCTCTGCCAACTTGGCGATCGCCTTATTAATTAACTATAGTTTCGATCTCAGTGGGTATAGTGCCAATGAGCTAGTTGAGCGTTGGCAAACGCAATACCCCCTTAATTGGCTACACCTGGCAGTGATTGAGGCACTATATCAAGGTCGTTATAAAGCGGTTTCCGTGCAGCAAATTTTAGTATTTTGGCAGCGCCGGGATCAGGCTACATATCATTTCAACATGGAATTTGAACGGATGATTTGTAGCAAATTTCCCCAAAGCTTAACGTCATCGGCTGCACCAGTTCTACCGCCAGCCAAGAGAAAACCCACTCTAGAGCAAGTGACGAGTCCTCAATTACCACCAGCTAAGATTCGCAATGGCTATCAACACAGCAATACTGCGACTCTCCAACTGAAAAGTTATGAACCAAAGACATCTTTGAGTGAAGAAGATGGAAAGCAGGAAGATAGAGATAATAAAACTGTCTTAAAGTCTCCGCTTTCTAGGAAATTTACCTCTTCGGCAACCCTTGAGCGATTATCTGCTGTCAGCCAGAGGCAAACTTCACAAGAAGGTCCAGCGCCTTCCCCATCACCAAACCATCATCAACGACAGCCAAAACTGCTCCCACCTGCTCCTATTCATGCCCCAATCGGACAATTTACACCCGAAAAAAGCGATCGCTCTGATTCTTTTACATCTAAACTCAAAGCCATGTCTGGGGAGCAGGGGAGCAGAGGGGAGAATGACAAATGACAAATGACAAATGACATTTTATTCTGCAACTAACAGCTTAAAGCGCTCATCGTCGGCAATATCATCAAAATCTAGGTCAGTTGCTGCGTCTTCTTTATACCTGGGATTAAGTTCAATCGCTTGTTGTAGAGTTAACAGAGATCGGTCAACTTGTCTTTGCAGTGCGTAACAGGCTGCTTTGTTGTAATAGGCACTAGCATAATCTGGCTTAATTTCTAAGGCTTTGTTAAAACTAGCGATCGCTTCATCATCGCGTCCCAATCTTACCAATGTATAACCATGTTTATCCCAGATTTTGGGAGAATTGGGTTGGAATTTTAGCGCTTTCTCAAAGGAGATTATTGCCTCTTCATATTGTTCTAATGCTACTAGGGAAAGACCGCGATTTAACCAGGCAACGGCATCATCCGGTTTGATTTGTGTAGCTTTATCAAATGAGGCAAAGGCTTGCTGATGTTGTTGTAAATTTCCAAAAGCAACGCCGCGATCGCACCAAGCTTGATGATAATCTGGCTGAATCGCAATCGCTTGATCATAAGATGCGATCGCATCTTGGTAACGTTTCAATCTTCCCAGAGTTAGACCACGTTTTAACCAACTCACAGGTTCCTCATGTTGGATTTTTACTGCTTGGTTGTAAGCTGCGATCGCATCTTCATAACGCCTTACAGAAAACAGATCATCTCCCTGTTTTACATACTCATCAGCAGTGAATTCCGGTTGTTGTGGCTGTTCCTGTATTTCTTGCTCAACTTCAAAATTCACCACTTCTAGAATCGATTCTGGCGTAATTTCAGTTAGTTCTTGAAGAATCAGATCCTTTCTTTCTTGGGCATCCAATTGTAACTCAGAGAGTTGAGAGACAAACTCAGTTTCTAGTCTTTCTAACTTCTCTAAAATGAGAATCTTTTGTTGTTGAGCATTCCATTGTAATTCTGAAAACTGCGAAGTAAACTCAGAGCCAGATTTTTCTAAATTCTCAATAATTAGCTCTTTGGATTTTTGAGCATCGACTTGTAATTCCGATAATTGAAATTTAAATTCTGACTGCAATGCTTCTAAACTCGCAAGAATTTTATTTTTTTGTTCTTGAGCATCTATCTGTAATTCCGATAATTGAGATTTAAGTTCCCGATCAAATATACCTAAACTGTCAACGGCAATCTCTTTTTGCTTTTGAGCATCAACCTGTAATTCGGATAACTTTTCTACAAATTCTGACTGTAATTTTGTTAAAATTTCAAAAATTATATCTTTTTGCTGTTGAGCATCAGACTGCCATCCAGAAAGTTGAGATGTGAACTCAGACTTTGATATTTCTAAATCGGTAACGGCTAGTTCTTGCTGTTGTTGCACACCTAACTTTAACTTAGACAATTCATTTGCGATCGCCGATGCTAATTTTCCTAAATTTTCCAGTGCTATATCTTTTTGTTGTTGAGCATCAAACTCTAACTTAGATAACCCAGAAGCAAATTTTGACTCTAAATTTTCTATATTTTCTTGAGATTTTTTTAGTTCCGCTTCTAATCTACTTAATACCTGTGCTTTAGCTAAATCTAGATCGGATATCAGAATAGATACATTTTCTTGTTCATTTTTAATTTTTTGTTGTAAAGCAGTCGTTTCCTGTTCTAATTCATAATTTATTTTTTTCGCATCTTGAATAACATTTTCAGCCTCTTGTTTAACGGTGGTTAGCTGATTTTGTAATTTTTCCATTCCTTGGACTTGTTGCATTGCCCTATCAACAATTTCCCGGATTATCACCCGTCGCAACAGCCATAACAAAGCAATGACTGCAACTGGAAAGAGACTTAGTATAACTAGCCAAACATCGAGTAATATAGTTGTGCGGCTAAAAGTGCTTTTAAAATCAGATTGAACTTGCTGTTGAATTCGCTTTTCTGCTCGTAGTCGTGCTAATTCTTCACGTTCTGAATTCGATAACACCGGAGTCGGAGTTAGTGCTGGGTTGGGTGATGGTGCAGATTGTCCACTGGCGATTCCAATGGATAACAATAAGGGTAAAAATACAATCGTGCTTTTTACAATTAAAGCGAAAACAGCTTGATTTTTGCTCTGCATAACAACCATCTGAGTCTGTTGGTCAGTTTTTGAAGCGGCTTGCCTCTCTCCAATCTATAACAGAATTAAGTGGTTAAATGTTGTAGAGGCAGTGTAAAATTCTGAGCAATCCTTAACTAATCCGTTTTCTCGTCCTGAGTGTACGTACAACTTTAGTGGTAGAGTGCAGTCAAGTTTGTGACATTTTATGGTGATGTACTAGTATAACATTACTATGTTGTGGATACTGCTAAAGATGGTGAAAGTCAAGCAGTAAAATAATAATTTATCAACTAGTGGAAGACAAATTGCGAAAGCATCGGCACTTTCTTAGACAATCCATCCAACAAGGTTCAGACTTTGTTTTTATAGATAACAAGGCGTTGAAACTGGAAGTTCTACCTGTATGGGAAGTGTCAGGTGTGGTTACTTCGCATTAACATTAGATTATCTACGGTAAGTAGATTACTTGTTCTCAAATTAACTTAACAAAGGCGGTAGAAAATGGGTCGCATAAATCCTTACACACTGCAATTACAGATTACCCGAATGTTTGAGCAAGGGCAATCATTTTTTGCCACAACCAAAGTACAGGAATGGTTGAAAGAACGTAAACATAATCCAGAAGATTATGACATTATTTTCCATAAAAAACCTGCACCTCCTGGTTCCAAAGAAGTGATGGTTGTGGAAATTGAATTACGCCGCAAAGATGGACAACCTGTAGATCCGTGGTTGCAGGAACAAGCAAATCTCCATGCCTGATTTTCGCAACTATAGCAGTCCTAAATTAGATGTGAAAACTTCTTTTTTTCTTCTTGGCATTTCGCAGAAAAAGTGGTTTGTTCATTTTCACAACTTAGATAGGATTGCTATGTGTGAGGGCCACGCCTACGCCCTAGATTGGAATGGTAACAGGATATCCGGTTAATAGGGAATTACATTTAAGGGACTTTTAATAATTAAATTATCCCATCCTATAACGCTTGTCATCCATCGCACCCAGTCCTAGCATTTAGTGGGAAGCTACTGACATTCTTTATTCCTCTGTTTGAACCAACTCTAACCCGTCACTCCATTGTTTACCTAATTTACAATTAGTTATTATAATCTTGAAATCATTTTTTAGTATTTCTCTGAAATTGGGAGTGTCTTGAATTCTAAGCTTCCAGTCCTCTAGCCAAAATTCTTTAGGTAAACGTTTAATAATATCTAACACTTTTTCTGCAATTTCATCACTGTCAAATATATCTAGTAAATCCATCTCCCAAAAATATAGTAAACGATCAGTTATGTACTCATTGAAGGCATTAATATTAGCTTTCCTCATAAACTGATTATTTTTTCCAAAAAGTTCCGGGTAATTCCCTTTTACCGCTCTCCAGGTTGCACAAAAAAACTCTATCAAGGAATCTTCATCATTTTCAAGCACTGTAAAACACTTACGTATATATCGCATTGCTTGTTCTATTGCAGTAATTGGCACTAGCTGAGTTTCTTCTGTACTTTCTCTGTTATAAGACCATTCTAATAAATTTTGAAATGGGCTTGTTGGAGAATCGCTGAGAAACTTAAGTATCAGTGGTTTATCACCATATTTGACACGCGCTAGTACAAGTCTTTTCTCAAGTTCATCTTCATTAAAATCTGCAACAATAGATTTGACATTTTCAGTTGAAACTCGTACTGCTTTATTATTTACCACAATAAACTGAAAAGCCTGTTCTTGAGGAGTAGCATCTATTAAACTGACAACGGTTATAGGTAAATCCTCTTCGTTGAAATCAGACATACCATACAGACGATGTTGCCCGTCTACAATAAGTGCTGGTTTAAGATATTCCTGCTCACTCTGTTCAAATGAAAATTCAATAATTCCCCAGGTGACTTGATTTTCCCTACAACCATTGAGTATGTCTATATTTTTTTCTAAGGAACTATTTGCTTGAATAATATACTCGTTAATTTTTTGTCCTAGAGGTGTAAAAATTGCTTTATTTGGGTCAAAAGCTATAAGTATACTGTTAGGAATTATATTAATTGAACTAGCTCCAATAAATTTTTTAACTGCATTAACTCTAGCTTGCCTTAGTATACGCTGCGCTCCTTTTTGGACATCTTTTATTCGTCGAATTCCTAGCCAAGATTTCAAATCTTTTGCTTGTGCATTAAAAACAAAAAAACGAGTTGCCTTCTCATCTCTGCGCTGTGATACTAAACTACCAAAATAACATCTGTGTTCTGTCATAACTATTTCGTTTTACTTGTTTTGGAATGTTTTTCACAAAAAATATCTATATTTAAAAAATGCCAGCTATCATTGGGATTTTTGCGTGCAAATTTTAACTTTCCACCAACGGATGATGTTTTTCCACAAATAGAACACTTAAATTCTCTTTTAGCCCATAATGCCAATTCATATTCCCTCTTCATTTCAGTCGAAAAATATTCATCGTTCTCATCACTTACGAGACATATCTTTTCATAATGAAAATCGCTAGCATCTATATAATCTGACTTTTTACTATTACAAGTTGAGCAAGCGACTTCAAGATTGAAATCATTACTTGCACCACCCATTGCTCTCGGCCATTTATGCTCTACTTGAACTAAGTTGTGTGATCTTTCTTTCTTTAAATCAAACTCTAGTTCGCTACCACATATATAGCAAGGCTTATTGTCATTTTTGGCTTTCTTTCTTATTTTATCTTTAGTACTGGAAGGAACTTCTTTTTTTCGCTTGTCTAAACACTCAAGAATTAAAACACTAATTCGTCCAATATGCTTCTCCTGGAAGTGCATATCATCCTTAAGAAAGGCTCTCAATTTAGTTATGAACACATCATTTTGTCTATTATCTTTTTCACCCTGCCTTTTTAAAAAATCAGCAGTTAATATAAGCCGTCGTAATAGATAATTTATCGTGCTATTGTAAACTAAATCTATCAATTCTCCATCGGCTTGCACAATATAGTCAATTTTTGAAATAAAGGAATTATCTTTTACATCAGCAGGGAAAAGCTCTTTCAGAACTTCCCTTAACTCTTCCCCTGGGTTAATTTCATTTTCATCCATAGTGTTTCGCATAAGCGGATTTTTTGGGTTTTATAGAAAATTCAGATGAACAAATCATCACTATTAATCATAATACTTTGTTTGTTTTGACTCGCTCATTAGCTTCTACATCTAAACTATGTTATTTTACTTTATTATTCATAATTAATCATGCTAGTTTTACTACTTGACTACATTGTTTTTCAACATTTCTTAACCACCTCATCAATAAAATAAATGTGCTTACCCCTAAACATCCTTAAGCACCTCTTCCAATGTTCTCTCCCCTCCACCACCCACCATGCAATTTGTAGATTTCTGGTACATTGTCGCACTCAGCGAACAGTTACAACCTAACAAGGTATTATCACGCACCGTTTTAGGAGAATGGTTAGCGATATTTCGCGTTGAAGATGGACAACCCGTAGCTTTGCGCGTAGGCGTAGCCCGTCGTAGACATCGCTTCATTCACTCACTACCAATATTTTCTAACTCCTCTGGTGCAATTACTAAAATTCCCGCGCTGACAAATCCAGAGGCATCACGAGTTACGATCGCATCAACCCCATGTGTTATTCCACAAGCACACTGCACCGCATCCTCAAAATCTTGAAAATTAAGTGTGATCGCTTGTTCCAAAATTCCTCTATCGACTGCACAAATATTTAAATCTGTCAGAATTTGTGCTATGGCATCTTGAGCAGCGCTCGCACCCGATGCTTTGCGGACAATGTAATAGATATTTGTAATTGTTGTTGCTGCAATAAACCCTTCGATTTCACCAGCATCAATTTTTGCAAACAGTTTTGCCGCATCCTCTACAAAAGGTTCTCGCTCTTGTAAAAAATCAAGCACAATATTTGTATCAATTAAAATTCGCATTATTGATATTTTTCAGTCAGATAGTTAATATAATCTACTTCAACATCTTCACTTGATATTTCTGTACCTTTTGCAATCCCTCGTAGTCGAGACAAGTTACCCTTTTTCAATTCAGAACTAGTTTCTTGCTGTAGCGACTCCAAAAGAATCTGCACTAATGTCCAGCGATCGCTAATTGGTAACTCTAATACCTGCTTTTGTAATTGTTCTAATGTCATAATCATTTTCCCATCTCAGGCTATCTCACTTTTAATTGTAAATTAGCTCTTTTCGGAATTCGATAGATACAGCAATGCACTTCTAGCCAAGACATTGCCATAATTTAAATACGATCGCTCCTACCCACCATGCAATTTGCAGATTTCTGGTACATTGTTGCACTCAGCGAACAGTTACAACCTAACAAAGTATTATCATGCACTGTTTTAGGAGAATGGTTGGCGATATTTCGCGGTGAAGATGGACAAGCCGTAGCTTTGCGCGATCGCTGTTTACACCGCAATAGCCGTCTATCATCAGGTAAAATCTGTAACGGTGCTTTACAATGTCCCTATCATGGTTGGGTATATGACGGGGTTGGAAACGTGATTGCTGTTCCAGCCGAAGGTGATGATTTCAAACCTTCCCCACAGCGTCGAGCCAAGTGTTACGCTACCAAAGAACAGGATGGCTATGTTTATGTGCGGTTAGCTGATACCCCAAGTGTTGATCTTGAACCCTTTTCTATGCCTCACTACGGGCAAACAGGATGGGAGACGGTACGGGTAATTAACCGTTTTGCTAACAATGTTACTAATTGTGCGGAAAACTTTATTGATATTCCCCATACGGCTTTTGTTCATCCTGGTGTTTTCCGTACTTCCCGCCAACAAAAGTTAGAGATGACTGTTGAACGCTGTCATGGTTCGGTTTTGGTGGAGTATCGCAACGAAAACAATAATTTGGGATGGTACAGCCGTTTTCTGAATTTGCAGGGTGCAGAGATTAAACATAGCGATCGCTTTTATATGCCAAATATTACTTCTGTAGAGTATAATATGGCACATAATCGTCATTTGTTCATTACCAGTCAATCTATTCCAGAAACCGATAATTCAACTCTGGTTTACACTGATGTCACCTATAACTATGGTATTTGGAATAAGTTAGCACGTCCCTTTGTGCGGTGGACTGCTCAACACATTATCCACCAAGATGTGGAAATTTTGGGTATTCAGGGGGAAGCGATCGCTAAATACGGGACACAATTTTATAATACGCCTGCGGACACAATTCATATATTTGTAGAGTCAATTAGGGCAGCTATATCTCGTGGAGAAGATCCGCGTTTATTGCCAAATCAATCAGTAAAAATTACATTTTGGGTTTGAAAAATAATATCATCTCCGCATAAATTAGTCATGATTTCCACAGTCATTACACCCCACCCCTTAATCCCCTCCCCTTGCTAAGGGGAGGGGAGACAAAGCGTAGCTTTGGCGGGGTGGGGTTCTTCGGGTTTAATAAGTAATCAAGCAGACATGATGTAATTCGTAATTAATCAATATCAGTGTGAGCAATCAAAAGTGGGAATACAAAACTTTTCACAACTACTAATTTTTGGCTCTTTTATCGGATTAGTTGGTTGGACTATTACCAATCAAGCTGGACGAACTCAACTTAAAGTTAAAAGTTGTGAAGATTGGTTTCTAGATGGCATTGGATTAACGATTCAAGGAATTTTGATTCCCTTACTACAAGCTACTTTAGTTTATTGGCTTTATCAACATTTATTACCCACTCAACAAGGATATTTAGAAGTATCATTAATCCCGGCTTTTATTATTAGTTTTGTTGTGGTTGATTATTTATATTATTGGAATCATCGTTTATTACATACTAAATTTTTGTGGAAAGTTCATCAAGTCCATCATACTGTTACTCAGATGGATGTATTAGGAACTTCTCGCAACACACTTTGGACAAGTTTATTAATTATTTATTTATGGATACACACTTTGTTTTTGTATCTGTTAGCCGATCCAACAGGTTATTTACTCGGAGTAAGTCTAACTTCTGCCTTAGATTTATGGCGACATAGCCGCTTGATAATTCCTGAAAGTAGCTGGCTTTATCAATTTTTATCTTCTTGGCTAATCTTACCACAGGATCATACTTGGCATCATTGCCGTGAAGTCCACAATTATAACTATGGGGCTAATCTGAAAATTTGGGATAAGTTACATGGAACATATTATGAAAGCACAAAATTGCCGTCTACAATAGGAATTCCTAGCTCATTAAACTTGTTCCAAAAACTTTTCTTCCCATTTTAATGACAGTTCTAAGTAAAATTCTTTCGTTTTTTCCCGCCTTTATATTATTGCTAACTGGGGCAGCAATAGTCTACCTCGCCTATTCACCTAACATCTTCAGCATTCTGGCGGTGTTACTTTCTATTTATGGGCTACCAGTGCTAGTTTACCGCTTGCATGAATGGGTTTATCCTGTGCGGGAAGGTATTAATTATTTACAAAATAAAGAATATAATCCCTGGTGGGGTAGTCATCAAATCCAGGTAATTTATATTGCTATTCCAGCCTTAGAAGCAGTGCTGCGGTTGATTCCGGGGGTGTTTTCTTGTTGGTTGCGATTGTGGGGTGCTAAAGTGGGGCGAGATGTATACTGGACAACAAGATTGGAGATTGCCGATCGCAGTTTATTAGAAATTGGCGATCGCGTCGTTATCGGGCATGGTGTCGGTATCTATTCTCATATCATTAAACCCCGCAAGCAAAATTTAATGTTGTATATCAAAAAAGTCAAGATTGGCAGCAATGTTTTTGTGGGGGCCGGATCTAATCTTGCTCCTGGTGTAGTCATTGGCGATGGTTCTTATTTACCAGCAGCCACCAAGCTTTATCCTAATCAAAAGGTGCAATAATGCGTCCGATTATTCAGCTTTTTGGGCAAATCCTCGCACCAACTGCGAGGCGATTTTATCAAGCTTTGGATAACCCAGAGTTAATGCAGACATCTGTAAAAAGGGAGATTTGCGATCGCCTAATCAAGAGTGAGTATGGTAAAACTTTGGGGATTCATTCTGTAGACGATTGGCAGCGTGTACCAATTGTAGATTATGATGCGCTCGAACCCTACTTAAATCAAAAACCTCAACAAATTTCCCTCACTCCCGAACCGATTTTGTTCTATGAAAAAACCTCTGGTAGCAGTGGAGCAGTAAAATGGATTCCTTATACTCAATCTTTGCGGCGATCGTTTAATCAGATGTTTTGTGTATGGGCGCATGATTTGATTGTACATGGCCCGAAATTTTCCACAGGCAAGCTTTATGCTTGTATCTCGCCGCAATTAAATGTAGCTGATAGCCAAGCTTTACAGGATGATTTAGATTATTTAGATGGCTGGCTGCGTTGGTTTTTGCGTCCTTGGTTGGTGATGCCAAATAAACTTAATCGCCTGCATGACGCGAACTTGTTTAAACATCAACTGGCTTTGGCATTATTAGAGGCTGAAAAACTAGAAATTATTTCTATTTGGAGTCCTAGTTTTCTACAAGTACATTTAAAATATATTCAAGAAAATCAGGATTTATTGCGAAAAGAATTACACAATCAAATTTCACATCATCGTCTGCAACACCTGTGCGAAAGTAATATTCCCTGGATGCAACTTTGGCCAAATTTGAAGCTGATTTCTTGCTGGGATAGCGCCAATGCAGCAGATCAAGCTCAGGGATTAAGATTAAAATTTCCAGATGTATTAATTCAAGGTAAAGGACTACTAGCAACGGAAGCCCCAATAACGATTCCCTTGATTGTAGCTGGGGGATGTGTGCCGGTTCTGGATGAAGTTTTTTTCGAGTTCGAGGATGAGACTGGTTCCTTGCATGATTTACACGAACTCAACATTGGCAAGGAATACACGATTATTTTATCCCAGAAAGGTGGATTATATCGTTATCGAATTGGCGATCGCATCCGGGTAACTCATTACTATCGCCACACTCCCTGTTTAGAGTTTCTCGGACGACATCAAGCTGTGAGCGATTTGGTGGGCGAAAAGTTGCAAGAAACCTTTGTAAATAATGCTCTGACTCTATTGAACTTGCAAGAAACTAATTTTAAAAGTTTGATGCCCATTGCCGAGCCTCCACACTATATTTTATTACTAGATTCGGCAAAAGAAAGCCCAGAAATTATCGCTCAACAACTGGATCTGGCTCTATCAGAATCATATCATTACAAGAGAGCGCGATCGCTCGGTCAACTCGCACCACCTCAGGTTCTAATCTCTAGTCAAATTCCTGAAATATTAGTTTCCCATCGTATCCGTACTGGAAGTGTCTGGGGAGGTATTAAGCATCCAATTCTAGCAAAATCACCCATTAGCACTGAACTTTTACAACAATTGAAGTTGAAAATTGCTGTCAAGACGAAAGACTGATTATTGTAGAGACGGCGATTCATCGCGTCTCTCGCCTCAATGTGTTCATTTTTAATTTTTAATTTTGCCTTACGATACTAGCCTTTTGAAATTTGATTAAATATTTAGCGTGATTCTAATTTAGCAACTCGCTGCTCTAATTTATTAACTTGTTGCTTCAATTCAACCACCAAAGTTGCAAGCCGATCAAACATCGGATCTTGCTGTGATAAGTTACCTCTAGAACGAGTTGATTGTCGTGGGGTAAGTGTTGTTCTTGAGGATGGAGACTGTCGAGTTTTACCTAGCTGAGACTCTAGCTGATTTAACCGCGACTCAACACGATTCAAATCCGCTTCCAGATTGTAGATACGGGACTCTACTTGTTGCGATGAGGCAGTTTTAGAAAAAAAACTGCCCCAGATAATTGTTACTAAAATCCCGGCGATTACTAGCACCCTGATTTTTTTCATACCAATAGCTGACTTGTTAGAACAGTCTATCTAAGCAGATTTGGTTGAGATAATTTACAGACTAAAAATCTGTAAATTTTTTATCTTTCGTCTGGTTGTAAGTTAGAAAATAAACTCTGCCAATCGATATTGACAGTATTTTCTCCCTGTTTAACCTCAAATGTGACGTTAGAAGCTTTTCCTAGTTTTAGCGCTTGCACGCAAAGTTCTGCCACATCCTCACGGCTGATTTTGCCTCTAATATTGTCACCTTGCTCAAATATTAATTCCTTACCACCTGCGTCTTCAGTTAAAGCACAAGGTCTAATAATTGTATAAGGAATTCCGCTTTCTCTTAAACTATCTTCTCCCTTCAACTTCCAAGTTAGAATTCCTCCCAATTGGTCATTTAATTTTACTGCTGGGGGTTCTTCATCTAAATTAATGCCAGGACGTCCGGGACGAGTAACACCTGCTGAACTGACGAGAATAAATTGTGGTAAAGCTGTCCCCCCATAAGCTTTAATTGATTCCAACTGGAAAGTAAAACCACCTGGGGAAAATTTGGGATTTAAAGCGCCATCATGTTCAAATTTGCTCAACATCAGTTGGAATGAGCGAATTCTACTTTCTTCAAGTGGCGGTGCATCTTTAACAACTTTTGCTCGAAATACGGGAATCAAATCTGCAAAGGGAATCTGAATATCTATCCAGGTATTAGCTACAGTATCGAAAGAATAGCTATAGCCAATACCATCCCATGTTGTATCTGTCCGCAGAAATATTTTATAACGCTGACCGTCACCTTTGACGCGCAATTTCACTCCTTCATAACCAGATAAGTTGAAGGGTGGATCAAAATTCTTCGTTCTGACAGAAGCAAATCCGCCAGAGTTAGCGGTGGAGACATTACCAGCAAATAAAGCTGTATTTTCTACTAATTGGATATTACTGGCACTCACGCCACCCATGACGACATCATCCAGCGCTCCCCAGTTATCTTTTAATTCTGCTGATGGCTTGGTGAAATCAAATATTAGTTTTTCTTTTGCTTGGGGCAAATATTTTGCCGCCGCTTCGACTAAGTTTTTGACTCCTTGATATTCTACATTTTCGGGAGTGTCGCCAACAATTTCTGGCTGGTAAAATTTAACACCTTGATAATATTTGGCTCTGTCTGCTGTATCTCCCTCAACTGGTTGTACGCGCACTGCTGTACAACAAATTACAGCTTGGATATCAGCCATAACTAAAGGAGTTAAAGTTTCTGGCTGCGTGATATCCGCAACTACTAAATCGATATCATTACCAAGAATTGACCGCGCTTTGTCAATATCTCGAACTAGGGCGCGAACTTTATAACCTTGTTGGAGCGATCGCTGCACGACTCGTTTACCGACACCACCTGTTGCACCTGCTACTAATATTACACCCACGTTTCTTCCTCCATTGGGTCTATATTGATTATCCTTAGGACGACCTTGGATTAATTGCTGTACCCAGTTAAGGAAAGGAATTACCTCAAAGTAAGTCAGGGTTTCGATAAACCTGCCTAAGTCCCATTGAGAACGATTTTTGTCAGCCATATTTGCGTCCTCATAACTTTATTCACTCTAACAATTTTGGAGGGAGTGTCGTTCAATTACTTGAAAAGCGCTGTAATTTGTTCAGGGCGCAAGAGTATCTAAAACAGGGTATGGGGTGTAGGGGAAAGACGAAATGGTAAGCTGAGATTGTAGTTATTTCTGACAACAGGCATAAATTACTATCGCTACCAGAGCAGTAAAGCAGGCAGAATATAGCTTCCGGGCAACAATGCAAAAACTCCTTTTTAATGACAAAGATAGATTTAGAGCGCAGGCCCTATTCCTTGGTAAAGGTATTAATTTAAAGACGCTGGAGAATTACGTTTGCTTGGCGAGTATGCCAGTATTGGTTAAAGCCGGTGAAGAAGGGTACGCAGTACTCTTGGGCTATGGTGCAGTTGTCCTGTTTAATCTTGAGCCTGTAGAAAAGGTAGCCTTTTTGAGCAAACTATCCTCTCAAATTAGCGGCCCTTTTGCCGACCCTGAAACAGAAGAGGTGGAAGTTCATCTCAGTATTAGTGAGAGTGAACGAGCTAAGGAAGGAAAAATTTTACTGCATGAATTGAGTATAGAACGCTTGCAGATAGTGGCTGATATTCTTGCTAAGAGTGTTGTGCTGTCTCACTATGAAACCAGCCTAGCAACCGTATTTGATCAAATTGAACCGTTTGCAGCTAGTCTCCAGCGTGAAAACAGGAGTAGACAACAAAGCCGGGAATTACTGCGTCAACTTGGGACTACCCTATTAGTTCAACATAAGATTGTAGGTCAAGTAGAGATTATCGATAAGCCAGAGTTGCTCTGGGAATCTCCACAGCTAGAAAACTTATATCTGCGCTTGGAAGATGAATACGAAATCCGTGAGCGTCACCATGCCCTGGAACGTAAACTAGAGCTAATTGCCCAAACTGCCCAAACGGTGCTGGAGTTCATGCAGCATAGTAGTAGTCAGCGAGTAGAGTGGTATGTGGTGATTTTGATTGTGGTAGAGGTTTTACTGTCACTTTATGACATCCTTTTCAAACGCTAATGCTAAATTTGGGGTTGTGAGGGAGCGATCGCAAATGCTGTGCCCCTACTCCCCCGATCTATTTACCTGAAAATAGCTGTAGTGGTAAATATGTAGTAAAAACTGATATTTACCACTACCCGGCAATGTTCATGTTCATACCCTATTATGCAACGCCGAATAATTTAGCATGGTTGCCATTTTTTGCAACTTTCTACCTATCTCTTCTATCGTGTAAAAGAATGTGAAAAACCGCAGTAATTCATCCATTGAATAATCTGCTTGCTGAACTTCTTTTAGCTGGTTCAATTCTTCCGTTGCATTAGCGATCGCCACTTCTATATCTGGCAAAGCTAAATGAGACTGGTAAGATTGAACTGCTGTTGCTAAAATCAGCATCGTGTTTTGAGTTTCTAGTGCCAGTTGGTTAATTTGGGGCGAGAGAATCTGCCAGAAAGTATCCTGTTGCCTAGCAAGTACGGTATGTTCCATAGTTAAGATATGTTCCCAAATTCTCCGAATCAGGAACTCCCAAGCCTCATTCACTCGCGTTTCTATTGGTTCGTTTGTTTGTCCTTGTCTGACTTCTTGCCATAACTCTCGTTCTGCTACCAATGAATTAATAATAGTTAGTTTCAATACATCTATACTGGGGCGATCGTAGTTGCCTGTAAAGGCGCAGTCTATGACTAACCTGTAAAATTGCTCTAAATGAACTAGCGTTTGAGATAGGTAACGCCTCAATTCTGTGTCCGCACGAGCCGGAAAAATAAAGTTGTTCACCAATAAGGCCACAGCAATACCCAAAAAGGTTTCTAAATATCTATGCCAAGCATAGAGCCAAGGAGACTGGCTGTGGCTTAAAATCACGATCGCTGCAACATACCCTGCTAGTTTCGCTGCTTCATTTAATTTCCAGTAAGAAGTGAAAAAGATGGTCAGGAAAACACATAGTCCTAGTGACCATGAATTGCTACCTAATGCGATCGCAAAGATGGCTCCAGCTATCGCACCAATAGCCGTCCCAATTAATCGTTGAATACTTAGCTTGAGTGTACTACCGTGGGTAGATGACATCACAATAATTGCTGCTATGACCGCATAAAACGGATATTCCCATTGCAACCCCTGAGCAATAATTAAAGAGATGGCTGATGCGATCGCCATTTTGAGTGCCATCTTGCCTAGCAGAATCGTTGACATTCCTTTGGGCGTAGTAGCCCACCTGATTAATTGTGATAACACCACTTAGTTTGGTTTTTATGCCTATTTACTTAGTAGTAATCATAAGTGATTAACCAAACTTGATATAGTTTGTTAATATGACAGCCACAGGTATGAAATCAGGCAAGTTTCGGTAGGTTTATTTTAATTATGCAAAGAATTGTAGGCTTCATTCAGTTTGGTAGCTGACTCTTCTAATAAGCTTTGTTCATGAGCATTTCTTGGTAACAACAGTTGGCGCTCAATACCTTGCGAACCAATGATACATGGAAGTCCAAGAACAACTTGATTGCCAACTCCATAGTTAGAATCTGCTCTGGCCGATACTGGAAATATTTGCTTTTCATCTCGCAGAATAGTATCAACTAACTGACAAACTACTGTTGATATGCCATAGCTAGTATTTCCTTTCCGTTCAGAAATGTTATAGCCTCGCTTACGGGTTAACTCTGCGTACTCTTCCTGAATTTGTTCCAGCATTGCTCCTTGTGGTATGGGAAATTCAGCTAATGGAGTTCCCCCAATAAATGCACTAGACCAAACGACAAATTCACTGTCTCCATGCTCTGCAATCACATAAACATGAACGTCAAGTTTTGCAACATTCAGTCGCTTACCAAGTTGATATCTCAGTCTAGCAGTATCAAGAACGGTTCCTGAACCGAAAATTAGATTTTCTACTCTAGTGGAACTGTCCATCGCAATCCGTGTTAGTATATCAACTGGATTGCTAACAATAAGTACGATTGAATTCGGTGCAACTCGATCCAATTCTTTCATCGTCGAACGTATGATCTGTGCATTGTCGCTCAACATATCTAATCGGGTCTGTCCTTGTTTATACTGCACTCCAACTGTCACGACAATGACATCAGAATCAGCTAAATCTTCATACTGGTTTGATGGTGTAATCTCCATTTCTTTCAGTAGAGGAATGGTGTCTTCAATATCCCATGCTTGCCCCTCAGCTTTTGATAAGGTTCGGTCAAAAAGGACAACTGTTACACATTTATGGAGTAGCACTAAAGCATTTGCTACATTTGCACCTACATTTCCTGCGCCAACGACCCCGACCTTGGATGTTTTGCTACTCATGTCATACTCTATCCAAAAAATTTAGTGTATTAACCATCACAAGTCTATTGCAGCTTTGCATAAATATGCGATGATTTAGGCAAATACAAGTATGGTTTTGGGACGAGAGTGGTTTCAGTTTACGCGTAATTCGTCGCAAAAATTGGGATAAGCGAGGACGGCGCAAAAATTTTACAGGACAACGGCGAGGTGGACGGGTCAATGTCATGGGAGGAATTCGGGAAGGAGATCGAAAACGAGTATATTTTTTTATTAAAAAAGGTGAGGGAGATATCTTTTATGAACAGTTACAACAACTCAATAAATTAATAAATTAATAAATTAATAAGAGAAAAGTAGATAAGCTCTGGATTCAGCAGCGAAGATTTTCAGGAATGTGGCCCCAAGATTATTTTAATTTTAGATAATGCTAGTTTTCATATTGGAGGTTACTTAATATAGTATTTATCTAGAAGTTTAAAATATCTAATGATTCTTCTATTTCTAAATCTAATATTATTTCTCGTGTATCTTTGAGTGCTTCTAGTTTACCTTCTTTACGATAGATGTCTGCTGCTTTTTGAAAATCTTCAATTCCTCCCTGTTTATCTGCAATTTCTAAACGAGCATTCCCACGATTATAATAAGCATCAGCATAATTAAAATTAATCTGAATTGCCTGAGAATAATCTTCAATTGCGCCCTCAAAATCTCCTAAATCTGAACGAGCATTCCCACGGTTGTAGTAAGCATCAGCATAACTAGGATTAATCTGGATTGCCTGAGAATAATCTTCAATTGCACCCTCAAAATCTCCTAAATCTGAACGAGCATTCCCACGTTTTTTATAAGCTATGGCATCTTGAGGATTAATCTTGATTGCTTGAGGAAATCCTGGCTGAGAACCTAATAAATAACGAGCAATACCACGGTTTTTATAAGCATCAGCATAATGAGGATTGATTTTAATAGCCTGGGTATAATCCTCAATTGCTCCTTGGTTATCTCCAAAATGAGAACGAGCTTCAGCCCGATTTTTATAGGTTACGGCAACATTAGGATTAATTCTAATAGCTTGAGTATAATCATTAATCGCTTCCTCTAATCGCCCCAGTTGATAGAGAGCTAAACCTCGTTTATTGTAAGATTTAGCATCATGAAGATTCATCTGGATTGCCTGAGAATAATCTGCAATCGCAGCTTCGTAATCTCCTATTTGATAGTGAGCTAAACCTCGTTTATAATATAAAATATCAATGTCGCTCTGATTAACTTGTAGTGCTTGATTATACTTATTAATGGCATTTGTATATTCTCCTTTTTGAAAGCATTCATCACCCAGCTTTACATAAAGTATATTTAAATCTTCATTATGAGATTCAGGCTGAAAAGAAGATTTGAGTACATGATAATTAGTTTGCTTAGATATAATTTCCTGTTTCGGAAGATATTTATAAATAGGTGGTTGTTGGCGAGAAGAATTATTTATAGAAGATTGTAACTGTTCTAGATAGCACCATAAACCACCACCATATAGTAATTGTTCTATTCCAAAAGAGATTTTACCAGTCTTCAACTTAATCATCCGAGTTGGGAGAAAGCCAGCCAAAAAAAGGTGATATTCAGATTGTGCTTCACTCACATCTTCTTGAATTAAAATGCAAACTACAACTGCATTTTTTTCAACTTCTTCAGAACTAATTGACCATCTAACTCTGTCAATGCGACCATGACGAGATTTAACCTCAATACCAATAGATGGGTCAGAAGTCAAGGTAAAATCTATATTGCCATCGCCGCCAAATCGCTTTTCATAATCGACTTCGGTAATAAAATCAGCTAAACGTTCTTTGACAACTTCCTCACCTAACTTCCCTTTGAGATAGCTAAGAAAAACATCACGCACTGGTAAAACACGCTTATATTTTTCAGCCATCTGCCAGCAAAATTCCCGTAGTGCCTTTAATCTCTCTCCAGAAATTATAGTTAATTCACTATATTGACCTTCTGTTTCACAATGAAGCAGACAACCAGATGCTAACCTTTTAATAAAATCAGACTGTAGCGATCGCAGTAGTGTAATCCAGTCCATTTATATTTCTGCGAATCTTTTGATGAGATTATTCTATTAAAATATCCATTCGGCGTAAAGCTTTTAATTAGCTCTTTAGGCGCAGCCATGTCTGATTATGCCAGAGTTTTGAAGAGTTGGAAGAGTGCGATCGCTGGGAATAATACATGAAACCACGTAGGGTACCGACTGATATAGGCTCTCCTTGATTTCAATCGGCGTTACTCCGACATTGAGCGCAGCTGCTACCATAACCCTGTATTCGCTTACTGCCCGTCAGCAAGCCTTTACCCAAAGGACTAAACGGCACAAGCCCGATTCCCAGTTCTTCCAGGGCCGGCAGTACGATTGGATCGCGACGCTTTATCTTGGTGGAGGAGAGTGGTGATGTTGCACTGGCTGCGGCATAAGCTTTCGTGTTGTACATGAATTGATGACTAGCTCGCTGTAGAACTTGCCAACACTGTCCAGCCCAAGCTGCATTTTCAGCTTCAGCCCTTTCCCTTTCCAACCTTGAATAGTAGCACTTTCCACCTGGGTGAGTATTTGGGGAATGTCAAAGGATATTGTGTCAATTACTTGTGTGGTCATCTCTTTTGTGCTAGTGAGTTACCAATGACCATGAAAATTGCAAATCCCTCAAAGCGTGTACTAGAGAGGGATTTTTGGGTATTGGGTATTGGGTGTTAGGGATTGGGTTGCTAGTTTAAATTATTTGCTTTCTCAACTGCTTCCTTTAACTCTTCAAAGGTAATACTGCCGTCTTTGTCTGAATCATAATTTACTAGCAATTCCTGGGGACTAGTAGTATTTGTTTCTGATGAAATGATTGCACTTAAGCCAGGACTTAAAAAAAGATCATTAATGGATACTTTGCCGTCTTGATCGCTATCTAAGGTATTAAAAAGAGATTGAAGCTCTTGCTCGGTTGTCATAAGTTTCTATCTGAATTAGTTTTTCAACTTAATATCTCATTAATCTGTGATTAATCTCTCAAAATTAAATAAACTTGTATCTTTAGACGTAGAAACGGCTATCGCTGGGGCTTAGATCGGGTGTACGCTGTGGGTTACAGGGTTTACAGTCTGACAATGTAAATAAATCGACATGGACCCGCCTTCTTTCTAACGTAGTCAGATATACAGCTAATCATTTGGCATCCAATGTCTTTGGGTTGCAGTTTCAATGGAGTTAGCAACGCAACAAGACAGCAAAGAAGTTGTACGAGGAATAAGATAAAACTTTCCGCTTCTGGTGTCCCGTGCTATGCCAGTTGTAAGCGTGAGTGCTGTAGAATCGCTCTACATAATTGATACAGCGCTCAACGGAGTTCAGTTAATGCTCTACAACTGGCTAGAAATGAACAAAACCAAATAGAACCTCAAAAGATGAAAGATGTAGATAGCTGGCATTGCTCTAGAAGCAATTGTAAGCATAAAGGTTACATTTATATGTAATATTTTTAACTTAAGAAATACGATTGCCTCGGCAGATAGTTGCACTCAAACGGGGTATGATACCATAATCATGAACAGCGATCGCATCAGCTCTTTTTCCTACCTCCAAACTACCGCGATCGCAAAATACATTAATCGCTTTGGCTGGGTTACTGGTAAATAATTGCATAGCTTGGTAAATAGGCTTGCCAGTCTTATTGTTTTGTATGTGCAGCCTGAACGAGAGCTAGAAAAACTCTTTGATGATTGGGATCGAGAATTGAAAGCTCAGGATGCCATTGCACACCAATTGCCCAAGGATGGTGTTCATGCTCCACAGCTTCAATGACTCCATCATCCGAAGCATGAGCAACAACCCGCCAACCAGGTGGTACTTTATCTACCGCTTGATGATGCCAAGAAACTACAGATATGTGAGAATTTTGTAAACAGTTAGCTAAAAGGCTTTCTACATCTATCCTGACGAGATGTTCTGTAGGTAAACGTCGTCCAGGTTCAGGTTCTAGACGATGTAATGCAGATGTACCGTAAACATCTGGAATGTGAGGAATTAGAGTACCCCCACAGGCGACGATGAGAATTTGTAAACCCCGGCAAATACCCAATATCGGCAGATGACGTTCAAGAGCAAACTTGCCAAGCTGCAATTCAAAAGCATCACGTTCGCGATCGACAGAATAAATAGTAGGATGAGCAAAACCGTTGTAGCAAGCAGGGTCAATATCTCCACCACCAGAGATGATTAAACCATCCAAAGAATCTAGAAGTATGGCAGGCTCAACTTCTCCTGGTGGTAATAATATGGGAATGCCACCTGCTTTACGGACTGCATCTATATATTCACTTGGCAGAGAAAATGGTAATGCTGCAAGGCGACCGTAAGTTGTAATCCCAATCAATGGTTTTCGAGATTTTCTACTCATCTTGATACTATTTCACTATTTCATCTAGCAGTTTTGTCAGATTCGATTAATGCTGCTGTAGCAACAATCCTTCATCAGTATCCAAAGCTGCGAGGGGATTTTCTATATCTATCGATGAAACCTGTGCTTCTAGCTTGTCACAACTTGAGCGCACTAAACGCAAACCGGCATCTAATGAAAGTTGAGTAGTTGTTGGGGTAAGCTCTTGCAAGATGCTGGCTTCTATCGTCTGATACCGATCGAGGTTTCTGCTGAGTTTTGCCAGAAAATTTGCTCCTTCCCCACCAACAGCGCTGGCAAACTGCAAAATGGAATCGACGTAAGCTCTAACTTTGGGGTTTTTAATTCCTTCTGTAGCTGAGGCTAAGAGCAATTCCCCATTAAGATATTCAAAATCTGGTATATACAAGCGATTGCCAACTAGTTCAAATATCTGCATTCCTTTAGATGGTCTTACTGTTAACTTCTCGTGCCTGACTCGATCAGCCAATTTTTCCAGCAAAGTCATTACAAGTAAAATTACAGAGGGAAAGTTGCTATCTATACACCTAATTTCTACTGTGCCGAGTTTGTTGAGTCGAACTGGATTCCAAGCTGACTTGAGTAAGCTAACTCCCGATTCCTTGAACAGGTTCGGTTGAATTTCGGCTTTTTCCATCGCTTGCAGCCAAGCATAATAACGAGCGAACTGCTGCTCAACTAAACCCTCAACACTTTCGGCATAAGGCATGAGTCCACCGACAGCTTGTAAATTAGTATAAACTCCCTCCCAACCGAAGGTTTCGCTACCTCGATAACGAATTGTATGTGCGGCTAGTCCTAACGCCTGTCCTTCATAAAAGGGACACGCCCGCGTCAGAGAAATAAGTGCCGAGTCGCAAGCTGTAGCTAAATTATAGATATTTAATAGTTCTTCTCGCTCAATTGATGTTGAGTTGTAAGATACTGCAACACGAGCGTCAATTACCCCAGGCGGGACTTCCAAATGCAGGTGTGTACCTGTACATTTTCCGGCGTGCAAAAATTTTGAAATGCCGACAGTCCGCGCTTGGATATGGTAATTAGGGTGATCTCGCATAATTGGCATAGTAGGCAAAGGATAGCTAGACAGAGGGTAAAGGCGTAAACCCATCTGTTGCGCTACAGAGATCGCCAATTTGAGATTCTTGAGATAAACTCTCGCTAGTTCCTTGGCAGTGTCGGCAGGAGGTGTGTTAATTTCTACCATACTTTTAACGAACTCTGCGACAAAGTAATTGGGGTTTAAACCTTGTGCTTGAGCTTTGAAGTGACAACTCTTTAAAAACTCATCGGCGCGATCGCTTAAGCTACCAGCTTCGTCTACCAGAAAAAATTCTTGCTCCAGACCGATACGACGCTTGACTATCGCCATCTAGACCTCCACAAGGGTAATCAATATATGTAGCTTAAAGGATAAAGTTACCGCAAGACAAAACCTGTTTGAGTCAATCGACTTGGAGAATCGTAGTATCAGATTGTTAGGGATTTTGTAACCAAAAGGGACGCTAAAAGAAGGAGATAAAAATAAAACTAAAATAGAATTAGCATCAGACTCTAAAAAGCCAAAACACAGAGGTACTAGACAACGAGTCGAAGCTCCGAAATTTAACCTCATTCATAAGCTTTTGAGCTTTAACTGAACCTTATTGATTTTTAGGGATATTAATTTTTAATTTTTAATTCCCGAAGGGGGCACACTGGCAAAAACTTTAATCCGAACAAGCATCAGCTAGGTAGGCAGTAGCATCGTCAGCGAGTGCGGCGATCGTTTCCTGACTGAGTGAAGGCTCAGAAAATAGAAAATTCAAAAACATCTTTTTCTGAAACCTTAATGCCTCAACCACAAAAACACCTGGAAACGCCGATGCTGAAGCTACAGCATTAATTTCTTCAAGTTCAAATACCCCATACTGATGAGAAATATTAACTAAACCAAGCTTAGTGACTCCAACGCTAGCCATTACTTGATTTAGGAGTATCCCCTTCGTTGCCACTGCCAGTCCAGATGCTAGCATCATGCTAAATAGATCGTTGCGCTGGATATTCGTAGCGATTTCTTGTTTCACATCGCGTGCTAAATCCCAAAAGGACATACTTGGTTTTAAGGTGTGAAATGTAACAGTGGATGAAGCTAAGGACCCCATCTGCTCATCACTAATTATTGGTTGGATGCGGCGACGCAGGTCTGCAAATGACTGACAACTCAAACAGATATCTCGCTTTTTTCCACCTGTTATTTTATTTGCGGCTGCAAGCATCATAGCAGCACACAAAGCACTCTGTTCGCTCGCTTTTTCCTTTCTGTAAACTTCATTGAACCGTTGGGTGAAAGTTTCATCAAGCTGGCGATAAACCACGTTAGCACGACGTAATTCCGGTGTTTGATACTGCTCAAAACCTAAAGTTTCGGGACGATGGGCGACATATTGGCTGACAAGCCGCAACAGACAACCGATCGTATTTACCACACCACTATATCCTTGCATTGAGGGAGGGAAAAGCTTTGGCAATGCAGGCAGCACAGGCAAACGCACCACTGCTTCGACAGGTTCGCCTGCTGCTATCTTTTGACAGTACGTCAAGATATCTGCTTGCAGTCGGATGCAGAATGTACCATCTGCAACACCATGATGTAAGGTGACAATCAAAAAGCTGACTGTTGATTCCTTGGGTTCGCCGACAGGTTGAACCAACACAGCACGCATGAGATATTTGTCGCTTTCAATTTTTTGATTTAGTTCTTGCAAAACAATATTTTGCCACTGATTATCATCTTGGCTATTTACTAGTTGCAACGGGATCGTCACGCCTCCCTCTTCAAAGCGTGGGGAATCGGTAGAACCAACGATCCGACAATTTAGACGTGGGTGGCGACGTTGGGTCAAGTCAATTGCCTGTCTCACAATGGCTGCACTCAGGGGTCCTCTAATACGGTTAATGACAACGTTAGTTAATGCGCCCCCAAGCTGATTTGCAATTTCAAACACGCGTTCGTCAGGAGACAGTATTCTATTTACATTCAAAGTGGAAGAATTTATCTGCATTATAAATTACTCAAATACAATGTTAATATGTGGGCAATTGAGTGCTTAAATAGTTGAACCAACGACTGAGAGCGATCGCCCCATCAACTGTTCCTAAAATGCGATCCTTACTTTCGAGCTAGAAATCTTATTATTGGTTAAATAGTCTTCTATATTTCTGCCTAGAGACCATTTATAAAGTAAATCTTTAAACTACAAGACGACGCAGTATGTATTCGTAAGAGGTTAAGGTCGAGCCTCTTAAAATGATTTGTTCTTTAATAGATAGTTTTGGTTTACGACCTCCTCATATAACAATAATTTTCACTTTTTTCAATTCTAATAAAGCTTGTTTCTCATGATACAATCGCTGTGTATTTAAGATTAATTGTTGTAATTGTTCATATTCCAAACCAATCAAAGGCTTTGTTTTTTAGGATTGTCTTCAATATAATTAAGTATGTCGCTCATATTTCTGTGTAAAAAAAGCTCTATAATGTTCTTCTATCACAAAATGATACTATTCTAGAGATATCTACTGTTTGGACTTTGGACAAAAAGAAGATAGTTCGCAAGTGTTCTTTCCCCTCTGCTCGCTACGAGGCAAAGTTTGTGTGGCGCACCACTAGAATTATGGCGATCGCACATAGCAGTAAGGCTCAAAATGATGGCTTTTATTTCCAAGTGAATTATCAACTTTAAGCTTGGGGAATTGGCAGTGAACAGCAAAAATCAAAAGTCAAAAAGAAATAGTACGTTGGCAAGGCAGTACGTTGGCAAGGCAGTTGCGCACTTCTTCTTACAGCGTCTTTGCCAGCAGAAGCAACTGGTGTTTAAAAGTCAGGATGCTTCATTGCCAATCGTGCTTACCCTATGTTTATGGTTAGGGAGCATTGCTGCCAAACCCGTACTTGGACAATCCATCGTTCCAGCTAATGATGGGACAGGGACAGTTGTCACTCAAGAGGGCAATCGCATTGATATCCAAGGGGGTCAGCTTTCTGGCGATCGGGCGAACCTATTTCACAGCTTGGAGAAATTTGGACTCAATCAGGAGCAGATTGCCAATTTTCTCTCGAATCCCAATATTCATAATATTCTCACACGAGTTGTCGGCGGAGATCCTTCAACCATCAATGGACTGATTCAGGTAACTGGAGGAAATCCCAACTTATTCATCATGAATCCAGCCGGAGTCATCTTTGGGCCGAATGCCCAAATTAACCTTCCAGCTGACTTTACGGTAACGACTGCTACAGCAATTGGCTTTGACAATCGCCTTTGGTTTAATGCAGTCGGTAAAAATGATTACTCAAATTTAAATAGTAATCCCTCTGGGTTTGCCTTTGATTTCGCCAATCCTGGGACTATTATCAATGCTGGTAGTTTGTCAGTTTTAGAAGGACACAATCTGACTTTAATCGGTGGGAGTATCATCAATACGGCTACATTGAGCGCACCCGGCGGAAATATCACTCTTGCAGCAGTGCTGGGGACAAACCTGATTCGGATCTCTCAAGCGGGAAACCTGCTGAGTTTAGAGCTAGAACTGCCAAGAAATACAACAGACCAACACCTAGCAATTAACCCTCTGGATTTGCCAACCCTGTTAACCCAAGGGGCTAAGGGACTAAATCTTGGTGTGAGAGCTAATTTAGATGCTGGCACAGTGCAGTTAACAAATGGTACAACTATCCCAACTGCCGCAGGAACTACCATCGCTTCTGGAACCCTAGATGTTTCCAATACAGGAGTTATGCAGACAGGTGGTACAGTAAACGTCTTGGGCGATCGCGTCGGATTGATTGGTGCTAACATTAATGCCTCTGGCACAGCTGGTGGCGGCATCGTTCGGATTGGGGGAGATTACAAAGGTCAAGGTATCTTGCCCAATGCCTCACAGACGTTTGTTAGCAGTGATTCGGTAATTAATGCTAACGCGCTGCTAAACGGTGATGGCGGTCGGGCGATCGTTTGGTCAGATAATAACACTCAGTTCTTTGGTAAGATCGATGCCATCGGGGGGCTTAATGCTGGGAATGGCGGGTTAGTAGAAGTATCTAGCAAAGGATTGCTCTTATTTCAAGGCTTGGTTGATTTGCGATCACGTAGCGTGTCGCCTGCGGGTGAAGTCGGCACGCTCCTGCTAGATCCGACTGATATCACCATCAGCAGCGCGATGGATACAGCTAGTATGACCTTCGGTAGGGGGATATTTGCTGACACCACTACAACTTCTTCTAATCTCAACTCGACTACGCTACAAAATCAACTAGCTTTAAGTAATGTTACCGTTTCGACAACATCGGGTTTGGCTGGTAAAGGAGATATTACACTCAGCAATCCGATCTCATGGAACAGTGGTTCTTTCTTGAAATTAGCTGCCGATCGCAATCTCAACATCAATGCCAACATCGGTACAACGGCTGCTGGCAATGCAAATCTAACGCTAGAAGCTAATAACAGTATTTTTATCAACTCAAATGCCAAGCTAACAGCCAGTGGCGCGGGGAAGTTGAATGTCACCCTCAATGCAAATCGAGACGGGATCAATGGAGGAGCGATCGCCCTCAAAAGCGGTGCTGCGATCAATTCTAATGGAGGCAATATAGTTCTGGGTGGTAGTAGTAACCCTTTAAACGAGCCAGCACAAGGAACAGCAGCAAATCCCATTGGAGTCAACCTTAATGGAGCTACTCTCAATTCTGGTACTGGCAATATTTCAATTAAAGGTCAGGGAAACAATGCTGATGCTAACGAGCAGAAGGGCATTTGGCTGAATAATAGCAGCATCATGACCGTAAATGGAGATATCAGCTTAACAGGCATAGGCTACGGGAATGGAAACAACAACAACGGGATTCAGCTTAACAATAGCCTGGTGAGTTCCAGTGGCACTGGAAGGATTACACTCCAAGGTACTAGTAACGCCAGGGGAGGTAGGGACAACGACGGCATTGAAGTAAACAGTAGCATCATCACCGCGACTAAAACGGGGACAATTACTCTAAAGGGGATTGCCGGAGTCGGAACTGATATTAGTGAGGGGATATATATCGGTCGCAATTCCAGAGTCCGTTCAGCCAATGGAAATATCAGCCTCATGGGTACTGGCGGTAATGGAGAGGGAAATCGTAACTTCGGTATTTTACTGGAAGACGGCGCAGAGATGGAATCGACGGGAACAGGAAATATAACCTTAGAAGGCGCTAGTAGTAACAGTACAGAAGGAATTAGCATTAAGAACAGTTCGATTAACCCCACTGGAACAGGTAGTGGTACGATCGCCCTCACTGCTGATGAAATGAACTTCCTTGGCTCTACCCAAATCAAAGGTACTGGTATCCTTCAGTTGCAGCCTCGTACTCCTAGCTTAGGCATTACCTTGGGTGGCAACATTAACGATGCCCGTTTAAATCTAAATGCCAGTAAATTAAACACCTGGCAAAATGGCTTTTCTCAAATATTGATCGGGCGAGATAACAGCAGCGGTGCAATTACCTTAGCTGGTGATGTGACTTTCAATGACCCGGTTACTTTGCGATCGCCCTTTGGCTCAGGTTCCATCAACACTAGTGGATTTCAACTCACTGGAGCTGACAATGCCACCCTTAACCTGCAAGCCAACCAAAACATTACCACTGGCGATGTGGTAAATCAAGGTCGAGAGATTAGAATAACCAGCACCAGTGGCAATATCAATACCAGTGCGGGAACTCTCAACACTAGTTCTACAACTGGGAATGGGGGAGCGATCGCTCTAGAAAGCGGCGATGCCATCTCCACGGGCAACCTTAACAGTTCAGGAGTTAACGGTGGTGCCATCATCGCCAAAGCTGCCACCAATATTACCACTGGCGCAATTGATTCCAGCAGTAGTTTCGGCAACGGTGGCAATGTCACCCTTGACTCCAGCCGTGACATTCAAGCTACCCAGATTAACGTCCAAGGTGGGAAAAACGGTAGAGGTGGTGACATAGATATCACCGCTAGACAATTTTTCCGAGTCACAGACACCTTCACCGACAGCAACAGCGGTCTGGCTAGCATTTCCAGCCTTGGCGGTAACAGTGGCGGAGACATCACGATCCGGCATGGAGGAGGCAGCTTAAATCCATTTCAGATTGGCAATGCCTCGGTAAATGGTACAGCTGGTGCGATCGTTGGCGGGAAAATTTCTATTATCCCCTCTCCACCTCCAACTGAGACTCCACTTATTAATTTTAATCCCGTTGATCTCACCAATCCCTTTGCTCTTACCCAGCAACCAGAAGTAACCTTCGCCTCCACAAAAGCAACTGACACTAACATGCCAGAACTGGAGGAAGTCTTCACCAAGACCTTTGAGAATCATTTGGGTATCAGCAATGTCCGCATCAAAACCTTAAAAGAAGCCCAGGCTATACTGCGCCGAATTGAACAAGCCACTGGCGTTAAACCTGCCTTGATTTATGTCTTGTTTCAACCCCAAGCCGAGCAAGACTCCAAATCTCAACAAGATGAGACTGCCAAGCAACCGAAACCTATTTGGGAATTCCATTCTCAAGGTTTGGAGCAGCGCCGACAGCAAGTACAATCCACTCAGCAACAAGCTCAAGATAACTACCAGCTCGAACTAGTGATGGTCACTTCCTCTGGAACACCAATCAGACGGCAGATTAAGGGAGCGACACGAGAGCAAGTCCTCAAAAACGCTCAAGAATTCCAAGCAGCTATCACTAACATTCAACGCTCTCCCCCTTACCTGCCTTTGGCTCAAAAGCTCTATAAGTGGCTGCTTGAACCTTTGGAGAAGGATTTACAAGCTCAAAAAATCACGAATCTCAGCTTTTTGATGGACGCAGGTTTACGCTCCCTGCCGATCGCCGCTCTGCATGACGGGCAAGGGTTTATTGTGGAAAGATACAGTGTTGGTCTCATGCCCAGCCTATCACTTACTGATACTCGCTATGCGGATGTGAGAAATCAGCAAGTCTTAGCAATGGGAGCCGATCGCTTCCCCGATCAAAAGCCCTTACCAGCAGCTTCAGTAGAGTTGTCTTTAATCGTTAGTCAATTGTGGTCTGGCAAGTCTTTCCTCAACGAAAACTTCACCGTGGAAAAGCTTAAACAAGCCCGCGCTTTACAGACGTTTGGTATTGTCCATTTCTCTACCCATGCCAACTTTCAGCCTGGTAATATCAATAAATCCTATATTGAGTTTTGGTATAGCAAATTACTAATTAGCCAATTACAGCAGTTGAAGTTAAGTCAGCCACCAGTGGAACTATTGGTTTTGAGTGCCTGTCGTACAGCATTAGGGAACCCAGAAGCGGAGTTGGGATTTGCAGGCTTGGCGGTGTTAGCAGGAGTGAAATCAGCGATGGGCAGTCTATGGTCTGTCAACGATGAAAGCACAATGGGACTAATGACAAGTTTCTACGAGAAATTGAAAGAAACTCCGATTAAAGCCGAGGCTCTCCGGCAAGCACAGGTAGCGATGCTTAAGGGTCAGGTGCGACTAGAGAAGGGTCGGTTGGTAACAGCGAGTAAGAGCTTTCCTTTACCGCCGGAGTTAGCACAGATAGGAGACAAAGAATTTGCTCATCCTTATTATTGGAGCGGTTTCACGATCGTCGGCAATCCCTGGTAAGAGACTTCCAGAAAATAAATTATCCAATTTGCTGGAATCATATTTTTCTGTCTCCCCCCTGCACTCTGCCTACACAGCAACGGGATATTCTTTAATTGGAAGTCCCTAAGAGAGTGCATTTTTCAGATACTTCTGAAAAGACTGATTTACTCCTTCAAAGATTTACATTCAATAGAAGTCCTTACGCGGATCATGAATTTACCAAAATCTTTTCTGTTTTTAGCGATCCTTGTTAGCGCACTTTCTCCCACCATTGTCACTTTTGCTAGCTTGCCATCACAGCGATCGGCATCGGACTTGGAGTGGAAAGTTAGTCTCAAATTCCCACCTGTAGATGACCGAGGAGCGCCCTCTCAAACATTGGGTGGAGGAACGCGTGGCTCTTCTTGTATCGATGGCAGCGGAATACCGATAACGCCTTTGATGCCGTCAAAAAATAATTTTGGGAAAACGGTTGCAGCCAATCCAACGCTATATTGGTACATTCCTCAAAATACTGCCCAATCTGGAGAATTGGCTTTGACAGATGAAGCCGGAAATCAGGTTTATCTGACAACTTTTAAACTGCCTAGTACTCCTGGCATCATTAAACTGGACTTACCAGCAAATATTTCTCTCCAAATTGGCAAGTATTATCGATGGTACTTCACGATGATTTGCGATTTTCAAGATCGCGCTCAGGATCAATCTGTCAAGGGATTACTCCAGCGTACCGAAGTCAGTTCATCCCTGAAAAGTCAGCTAGCTGGGGTAGGAATTCTAGAACAGGCAAAAATTTATGCAGAGTCTCAAATTTGGCAAGAAGCACTGAATACCGTTGCTCAATTGCGCCGCGAGAAGCCAACTGAATGGGAAGAACTTTTACAATCAGTCGGTCTAGGGGCGATCGCCAAAGAACCTTTCCTTGACTGCTGCACGAGCGATCGCTAACCTCAGTACAGTTAAATATCGGCAAAGTTAAAACGGCTACTTTGCTACCCTGAAAAATTAATTTTGGTGCAAAAAAGATGATGTGGAGAAAGTGGAAAAAGCTGCTGTGGCAATGGCGCGGTGTTTTGATTACTACTCCTAGTGTGGCTGGTGTAGTCATCTTATTACGCTTTGCTGGTTTAATGCAGCCTTGGGAGTTGGCGATTTTTGATCAATATATGCGTCTGCGACCCCAAGAAGCACCTGATGACCGGATTGTCATTGTGGGAGTAAATCTTGCAGACATGAAAAAAATTCGTCAGCCAATCGTTCCAGATGGTCTGTATGCTCAATTGTTGCAAAAATTAAAAGCCAGGAAACCACGAGCTATTGGTTTAGATATCTACCGCGATTTACCTGTAGAACCAGGACATCAAGAATTAACCAAAGTATTTACATCTACCCCCAATTTAGTCGGGATTCAAAGAGTGGTAGGGGATAACCAACGCGAGCCAATTGACCCGCCACCAGCACTCAAAGATAAAGGGCAAGTAGGTGCAAATGATTTGGTTTTAGATCCAGATAAAAAGGTAAGACGCAGTTTGCTCTACTTAACAGATAAAAATGGAGAGACTATTTACAGTTTTGCATTATATTTAGCTTTACTTTATCTTGATGCCGAAGGTATTGCACCCCAAACTTCTGGACAGACAAAAAATTGGCAGTTAGGAAAGACAAGATTTATCCCCTTTGCCGCTAATGATGGTGGCTATGTGCGAGCTGATGACCGTGGCTACCAAATTTTAATTAATTACAGGGGGCCAGCCAGACGCTTTTCTACAGTCACGATGACAGATATTTTGGAAGACAAAGTACCACCAGAATGGGGACGCGATCGCATTATTTTGATTGGTAACGTCAGCGAGAGTTTTGAGGATTTATTCTTCACTCCCTATAGTAGTGGTTTGTTGACTTCCCCAGAACCTATGCCTGGGGTAGAAATTCACGCGAATATTGCTAGCCAAATTATCAGTGCAGCTACAGTAGGTCGCCCACTAATTAACAGTTGGTCGCAGCCAATAGAAATAGGATGGATTTTTCTGTGGTCTTTTGTGGGTGCAAGTCTAACTTGGCAGTGGCGATATGCAGGCGGGGTAAAATTTTTGTCCCTCCAGAAAATAACTAGCCCAATTTTGGCAGCAGGTGTGCTATTGGCTAGTACATATACAGCCTTTATCGCCAGTTGGTGGATACCTGTAGTACCACCATTATTAGCTCTGTTGGGATCTGCGATCGCTATTACAGTCCACATCGCCCGTACTGCTGGAGAAATTCGTTATACATTTGGGCGTTACTTAAGCAAAGAAGTAGTCACTACCTTATTAGAAAGTCCAAAAGGTTTACAGCTTGGGGGCGAACGGCGCAAAATCACCATACTCGTCTCTGATTTAAGAGGATTTACCAGTATTTCTGAACAATTACCCCCGGAAAAGGTTGTTCAAGTTCTCAACTTTTATTTATCATCAATGGCAGATATCATTACCCAGTATCAAGGAACCATTGATGAGTTTACGGGTGATGGTATTTTAGTGTTGTTTGGTGCGCCTACTGCCAAAGAAGACGACACTACAAGGGCTATTGCTTGTGCCATTGCTATGCAGTTAGCAATGACGAGTATAAATGAAAAGATGCAACAGTGGAATCTGCCGCCATTAGAAATGGGAATAGCTGTCAACACAGGCGAAGTTGTTGTTGGAAATATTGGTTCTTATATCCGAACAAAATATGGTGTAGTCGGTAGTCAGGTGAATCTCACCTATCGTATTGAATCCTATACAATTGGAGGACAAATTGTTATTTCAGAATCGACATTTAGAGAAGTAGAGTCAATTGTTAAAGTCGGTGGACAAAAGCAAGTACAAGTAAAAGGAATCAAACTACCGATAAATATTTATGAAGTTAGGGGGATTATTGGAGAATACAATCTCTTTCTAACTCAAGAAGAAGAAAGATTACTAGCCTTAGCTGAAGCAATACCAATAGAATATACAATTCTAGATGAAAAGCACATTGAAAAAACCCTTTTTCAAGGCAGTTTAGTTAAACTTTCCACGAAGGGAGCCGAGGTACGTCCCAATGATATAGAAAAGGATATCATCCCTTCTTTATTCAGTAATATTAAATTAGTTTTATCACTAAATTCTTCAAAAGAATTAAGCGTTGATATTTATGCTAAAGTTTTAGAAAAACCAATAGAAGATGGGGTATTTTATATTTGCTTTACTACTAAAAGTTCTGAGATAAAAGTAATTCTTAGTAAGATTTAAGTAGGTAAGCGTAAATATTTGTCGTTGGGATAAGGCAGGAGGCAAGAGAAAGCTAAACTCCAATCAAAAAGCCACTTTTTTTGAAGTATGCAAAGTAGATATTGAGTAATTTGGTGTTTATAGTTGGATAAATAATATTGGTGTCAGCAAGTCCAGTCAATGTATTTTGGCAATCAAATGCTGGTAACTGCACGTTCTTTAATAATTGTTCGTCTAACAATGGCAGGAAAGCATGTAAAGCATTTGGAATATTGTGTTCCCCATTGTGTAGCAATTTAGCATACCACTCATGGTAAGAAACTTGCTCTAGCGAATAGCCCAAAGACCGAACTAAGTCACACCAATTACGCCAAGACAGACAATCAGGAGAAACAAGGTGAAATGCCTTGCCGAAGGAGTCAGGGTTTTGAGAGAGGTGGACGATCGCCCTGCTACCATAATCAACGGGGGTCAAATCGAGAGGGAATTCCAAATCCGGGACCATACCTAGTTGGATACAGCCTTTAGTCAGGCTGCAAAAGAAGTCATCCACATTGGCGATTCCCGTTTGGCTGTGTCCGGAGATTGCACCTGGTCTGTAGATGCATACAGGAAGCCCGCGATCGCGTGCCTGCATGATTAGCTTTTCTGCCACCCATTTACTCTGTAAATAACCCCCTTGCAACCCTTCAAATTCTGCCAATCCATCGGATTCTTGAATGGAGTTAGCATTTGCATAGGCAGGAGCAGAAAAGATGCCCAGCGTCGAAACAAAATGCACGGGTTTGACTTTCGTTTGAGCTGCTAGACGCAAAATCGCCTGAGTTCCCAGGACATTGGCTGCTTTGAGTTTGCTGTAAGGATAAAGAAAATTGACGACAGCACCATTGTGATAGATGACATCAATTTGATGGCTAAGTTGATGGAATTGTGACTCATTCAGGCCTAAGTTCGGCAACGCCAAATCGCCAATGACTGGAATGATGCGAGAGCGAAATTCTTCTTGCCAAAGTCCATGTGCTTGCAAATGGCTTTGAATACGTTGGATGCCCTGTTCTAGATTCTGCGCTCGCACTAAGCAATAAACATTAGCCGTGGTCTGTTGCAAGAGTTCGTCTACTAAATACGCACCGAGAAAACCGGTTGCTCCAGTTAAGAAAATCGCCTGGGGTTGGGCGATAAAATTGAATGCTGTCGTTGGACGAATTGCCGGATCTAAGATAGCCTCTGCTGCCAAATTGATCGCTAAATTGGCAGCCACTCCAGTCTGAGCGATCGCTTCAATTACTTGAGCCACTCCCGCAATTGTTGGGACTTCCAATAATTGATGAATGGGTATGGTTACATGGAAGGTTTCTCGCAACCGAGACAGCAGTTGCACTGCTAACAAAGAATTGCCTCCCAAATCGAAGAAGTTATCGTAGATGCTGAGTGGGGATCTGTGAAGTAAGTTTTGCCACAGGTCAGCTAAGTGTTTCTCGGTTTCGGTGTGGGGTGCAACAAATGTCTGATGCTGTTGGTATTGAACTTGAGACTCCTCCATATACTGGAGAATCTGCTCTGATGTATGCCAATCTGAAGCAATTTTTTGGAATAAGGCGGTGTAATTGGCAGATTGCTGGGATATTGCCCGATCGCTTTGCGTTAAATTCCCTTCAGATGCCGAATGTTTTGCTTTTTTGTCTAATCCTTCAGAAGCAATAGCGATCGCCCGACAAACATCTGCTGATAACTTATAGCAGTAGCTTTCTGCTAAACGTTCCTTGTCAATGGCTACCAACTGTTCTAGAAAATCCCCAATAGGCTGGTTTTTAGAACTGGGCTTGTAAATAATATCGATCTGCTTCAGACCGCGTGCCAGGGCAATTTTACCCAGGAAATTGAGCATTTGATACTCAACTCCTCTGCCCAACACTCGACAGCTGAGTAATAGGGTATCTACCACCAGTGCAGACGCTGTGGTTTGTACCATCATCATTCCCACCAAACCATAATTCCCAAAGCGGTCTTTCACATCCACAACATAGCAAGTATGAGTGTCTAACAGGCAAAAGGCTTTGATTTCAGCCGACGTTCTGCGTAAGGTGGTGGTGTTAAATTGATTTGTTCGCTGCGTTAGTTGAGCAACACGATCTAGCTGGGAGGGCTGCATTTCCATAATATCCACTTGCAGATTGAGGCTATTGAGGAAATCTCGCAACGTGAGAGATTCGTTTGCCGCTTGCTGACGTTGGCGATTTTGCTGGTAAACAATCGTTCGCTGTCGATCCTCTACAGTGATGTTTAGACGATCGAATGCCCAGATATGAGCCAGGAATTGGGGAATTTCAGGAGCATTTGTCGGCAATTGCAGGGTTAAGGCTTCTGGACAGTGATGCCGGACTTCAGCGCATTCGATGGGGTTGTCATCAATAAATATGAAGCTATCTAAACTCAGCCCTAGTTCTTGAGACAGTGATTTCAAGTTCTCTGATTTAGTCTGCCAATTAATTCGCCAAGCTGCCAAATGGTGACGCTTTAGCCGCATATCGGAACGTTGGTCTAATACAGCAAAGACATCTGCTTGATTATTTTTACTGCACAGACATAGCAACATCCCGCGATCGCACTGCTGAATCATAAATTCTTGCAATGCTTGATAGGATGAATCTATGACAATGCCCTCAACTCCATCCTCGCCACAAACACCTTGCCATAAGGTTTGATCGCAGTCTAAGACAATTACTTTATAAGGCGGTCTATGTAGGCAGTGAATTTTTCTCGCCAACATTGTTCCTAATGCTGTGAAAAATGCTGGCGTAAATGGAATATGTCCGATTTCATCGCTATAAGAATCATAGAAGTTAGTTACTGGGTAGCTTGTTGCTAACTCCTGATAATTAATAATATGCAGTCCAATAATATCGGCAAGTTCTGTTAATAAATTTGCTTCTATTTGTTGTAAAAAAGTTGCTATTTTTGCATCAGTAATTATTGAATTACTTGGCAATAAACAAAGCAAATGGGGAATTTGAGTCTGTTCGCAGGATTGACGTAATGCTATAACTAAATCCTTAGCATTGCGCTCAATGGAATTCTTTTGTTCATTACTAGATAACTCTTGTGAATCCTCAGACCTAACCCAATCTTCTAACCGCACTAGAACAATATTGACTCCTGTTTCATTTTGCGATAACAGACTACTAGGAGTCAGCAGTTGTTGGAAAACCTGGTTATAGGGGGCAAAGGTTATTTCTGAGGGTAAATTGAGTTGCTGCATCCAGAAATTTAGAGAATCTGCAACTAAATCGGCGGTAAAAGTAGCTGCGATCGCCAGCTTTTGTTTTTGGTATCGACTCCTGGCTAATTTTGCTTTTCTATCAAGGTCTGTTGGTAGTCTAAATTCATTGAGGCGAATATCTTTTGACTTCACCCATTGTTCTAAAATTTGGAATAAAGTATTACCAAAAGCGTCGATTGTTTCACTTTCAAATATGTCAGTGTTATATGCAATTCCTATTTGTAAATCTGCTCCGACTTCGTAAATATAGGTATATAAATCTAAATCAGTAGGCCCCCAAATCCCTTCGTCAATTAATGAAAACGTCAGATTGGGTAAATTTGTCAAGTCGCTCGGTAATTGACTGTTAACATAGCTTAATCCGGTGCGGAATGTTTGAAAAAAGGGAGTATCTTGTGCAACCCGACTCGACCCCATGACTTCAACGACTTTACCAAAGGGGACATTTTGGTGAGCATAGGCAGATAACAACACCGATCGCACTCGGCTGAGTACTTCCGCAAAAGTGGGATTGCCAGACAAATCTGTACGCAGCAACAAAGGGTAGCCAAAAAAACCAATTAACGACTCCACTTGCGGATGAACTCGACCAGAGGCGGTAAAGCCAATTAAAATATCTTCCTGCTGAGAACACAGGTAAATCAAAGCTTTAAACGCCGCTACGAAAGTCATAAAGGAAGTAATTCCCATTTGTTCGTGACTTCGTTGTTTGATTGCAGCCCACAGAACAGGATCGAGTTTAAAAAACTTTCGCCGACCCTGGAAATTCTGGAGTGGCGGTCGGGGATGGTCGATGGGTAATTTTAATTCAAACGATGCCCCCTCTAGTTGCTGTTTCCAGTAAGCTAGTTCGCTTTTGAGTGCATCATTGTTGAGCCACTGGCGTTGCCATACGGCAAAGTCTCGATATTGGATCGCAGGTTCTGGTAATGGGGAAGGTTGCCCCTTGTAGAAATGACTGTAGGCTGTCGCCAGTTCTCGAATCCATAAACCCATCGAGATCATATCGCTGATAATGTGGTGAATAACGAGCAAGAGAATATGCTCGCGTGCATTTAAGCGAATAAGTTTAATCCGCCATAAAGGAGCGATTGTTAAATCAAAGGGAGCTTCGGCTGCTTCATCGGCAATTTGCCAGAAAGTTTTTAATTGTTCGGTTGCATCTAAATGCTCAAGACTGAAAACAGATAATGTAAAAGGTTCTGGTGCAGCGATATTTTGCACGGGATTCCCTTCCCACACCCCAAACGTTGTCCGAAAGACATCGTGGCGACGGAAAATTTCATTAATACTTTTTTCCAGGCAGTTTAAATCTAGATCCCCATTCAACCGCAAGGCTTGAGCAATATTATGAGCAGATTCTACAGCAGCTAACTGGGCCAAAATCCACAGGCGTTCCTGCTGGAAGGATACCGGCACATTTTGCGTTTGTGAAACCGGAACCAAAGGGATGGAAGCAGCGCCGATTTTGTTCTGGTGTAGTAACCGGATTAGCTCTACTTTATTGTTAGCTAAAGCATTCCGTAGATCGGGAGTGATAACTCCTTTAGGTGCTTGAATGCGGAGTTGTTCTCCATCAACTAATAATTTTACTCCCCGGTCTGAAAGCTCGGCTAAAAGGGCATTTAGGTTCATAGTATTATTTCTTCTACATCCTCAGTAATTTCAGTTGCCGAATTTTCGTTGAGTCCCTGTAAGGCTAGCTGTTTTAATAACAGGTCTGCTAGTTGGTTGATGCTGGAACCTTCAACAAACTTCTCCAAAGAAAGGTCAATTCCCAGTTCTGTGATGATGCGATTGCGGATTTCGATCGCCATCAAAGAATCTAGTCCGGCTTTGCTCAGTGCTTGACTGGCATCGACTCGCTCCACAGAACAACCCAACACTTTGGCAATCTTTTCTTTCAGGTAGATGGTTAAAATCTGTAAGCGATCGCCAAAGTCATGAGTTTGCAATTGTTGCTGAATTTCCATCGGCGGTGGTGATGCCGATTGAGCAATCCCCACCTGAGAAAACTCTGCCAAATATGCCGGACAAGTCCCCGGTGAGAATTGCTGCATAAATGTCAGCCAGTTGAGTGGCATCACACCTACTTGAGCAACCTCCCAAGAAAAGCTCTGCTCCAAAGCCTGTAAACCTTGGGATGGCGACATCATTTCCATTCCCTGATGTTGGAGTTGCTTACCGAATTGACGCTCGGCTGCTGCACCAATTTCAGCCCAAGCTCCCCAGTTAATACTCAATCCCGATAACCCCAATTGATGACGATAATGTGCTAGAGCGTCTAAAAATGCATTGGCAGCGCAGTGGTTAGCTTGACCGGCAGAACCCAAAACAGAAGCAGCAGAAGAAAACAAGATGAAAAAATCGAGCGGTAAAGCTTGGGTTAATGCGTGCAGATTCCAAGCACCATGTACTTTCGGTGCCATGACTCGATGAAAGCGCTCCCAAGTTTGTTGGAGTAAAACACCGTCATCCAAAACTCCGGCTGCATGGATAATGCCGTGCAGAGGCGGGTGGCTGCGGTCAATTTCTGCCAATACCTCCGCCACTTGTGACTGCACAGACACGTCAGCTTGCATTACCATCACCGATACACCTTGTGCCTGAAGTTGCTGAATTTGGCGATCGCTCTGTTCGTTTGTCCCCCTGCGTCCCATGAGAACTAAGTGCTTTGCCCCACGTTCTACTAACCAATGGGCAATTAGCAGTCCCAGTCCCCCTAATCCACCAGTAATTAAGTAGGTACTATCTGGGTGGATGGGGATATCTGCTTGATTGGGATTTTGTTTTCCACGGTAAGGAACCAGTCTTGTCACCTGACGCATCCCATTACGGAATGCAATTTGATTCTCTTGATCTGGTGATGTCAACTCTGCAAATAGTCCATCAAGGGGGTTTTGAGTTAGCCGATAATTTTCTTGGAGGTCTAAATCTATCAAACGAAGCTGTAATTCTGGATGTTCTTTGACGATTGCCTTCCCCATTCCCCATAGGGGCGATTGAACTAATCCAGCTCCATCGGCAACTGCTCCTCTAGTTATTACCCATAACTGAGGTGGCGTTATACCCATCTTTTTAACTAGCGCTTGCACCAAGTACAGAGTACTGCCACAGCCAATACGGGTTGCTGTTTGCAAATCTTCGACGCTTAAGGTTGGTGCGGTTTCTCCAGTCTCCAGGCTCCACAAATGTACCACCCCTGAGAGACGCGATCGCTTGCTAAGTATGTGCGAAAGCAACCGCTGAAAATCTTCCGGTTTCTGAGGATTAATTCTAAACTCGAACTCACTCAACAGTTCGTATTCCTGTCCGGGAAAAACTAGAGTACAGGTATCTCCTCGTTCTTGAAACCGTCGAGCAAGTTTCTGACTGATACCTTGACTATCTGCTAGAATTAGCCAGTTTTGTTGTACGTGGTTCTCAGTTCCTTTTTGGGCAACAATCACAGCCTGAGCCAGGGAACCGATGACTTGATTTTTAGGTGCGATCGCCACCGCCGACGTAAATCCATTCGCTTGCAACACATCTTGCCACTTGGCACTACTTAAGAGCGGGTAATTCGGTCGCAACCAGCGATCGGCAAACAACCACCAACCTGGGGTCAAACCGAAGCTCAAATCTAGCCAACAATGGCGATCGGTGACTTCTAACAACACCAGAATTCCACCTGGTGCTAATAAGCTGTGGACATGGGCCAATGTTTGTTGTAAATCTGGTGTAGCATGTAACACATTTGCTGCCAGAATCACATCATATTTTTGGCCTTCCAAGCCTTGAGTCGCTGGATCTTGGCTGATATCTAAAGCCTGATAGCGGACAAATGGGTAATCCCGAAACTTCTCCCGTGCTTTAGCTGCAAACAGCGGTGAAATGTCTGTGAAGGTGTATTCAGCTTGGTAATTATTCAATTGCGGCAGAATGTAAGCGGTTGTGCTGCCAGTCCCCGCCCCAATTTCTAGCAAGCGGATCTTGCTCCCCTGTGGTACTCGCAGTAGTGCTGTGGAAACTGCCTTTTGCACCAATGTATTCATCACTCTAGCAGCTGGGGCATCTTGATACAGTTGCGTCAGCAGGGTGAAATCACCATTGGGAAACAGTAATTGTAGCGGATCAAGTTTTCCCTGAAGTACCTCTGGTAAGCTAGCACCACAGCGTTCTACTAGGGCGATCTCAGTGTCTCCGGTAGGGAATTGGACTAACAGTCGGTCTGGTTGCGGCGTTTGGCGATCGAGGGCGCTAATTACTTCCCAATGATGTCTACCGTTGGCACAATCAAGAGGTCTGAGCCACTCTGCTTCAGTCAAAATATCCAGAAACCGATGTAGCAGTTGGTGATACTGGCTAATCACCCCCAACTGTTCTGCTATTTCTGTAAAGGAGAACTGCAATCCGAGTTGAAAGTCCCATCCTAGTTGTTGCAAAGCACTGATTACATAAGACAAGCTGAGGGCTTCAAGTTGGGGTAAAAATTCGTCGTTTAATGAGGTTGTTGTTAGGAGTTCAGCCAATTGAGGAATCAGGTTTTGGCTGATGTCCTTGGGATTGAGCAGGTAATCAGGTGAGAGCGATCGCCCCATTCGGGCTTGAGGTCGCCACTCAATTTGATAAAACCAGTCTGGCGGAACTTGAGGAGAGACTGTCAATGTTGCCGAAGCGACCCTTTGAAGTTGCAGACCTTCAACAACGGCTAGAATCTCACTATCATCTGTAACTAATTGCAAATCGCTAATGAGTGTTTTGTTACTGTTCTGGCTAGGATGTACTTTGGCATAACTCCATAGTCGGTTGCTGGGGCGATCACAAACTTGCAATCGCTTGATGGCGATCGGCACATAAGCCTCTTTGCTACCATCTTGTGGGAATTTAGCTTGCAAAACTTGAAAACAGGCATCCAAGAATGCTGGATGAAACTGATAAACGTCTGTTTCTAAAACGCATATTTGGGGTAACTCAATTTCCCCTGTCACTACTTCTGAATCCAACCACAAGTTTTTAACTCCCCGAAAACTAGCACCATAATCAACTCCCCGTTGAAGAAACTGTTGGTAATGTTCGGCTTGGTTGTGGGAAGCTACTTCTTTGGGGAGCCAGTGCGTTGCAGAAAGTTCCATTGATGGTTTGAGATTGGATGCGGTGACATTTCCAGAAACATGCAGCATCCAAGAGGGTGAAGAATCTTCCTCATCTAATTCACAACTAAAAATTTCAAAGGAATATCCCTGTTGTTCCGTTGGGTGAAGAATTAGCTGGAGTGTTTTAACTTCATTTTCTGATAGAACTAATGCCCGTTTATAGAGGACATTTTCTAAAATTAAATTTTTGGATTTCAAAACCTTCGCTGCTGCCCCTAAAACCATCTCTAGATAGGCCGTTCCTGGCAAGATTACTTTTCCGTAAACGCGATGGTCAGCTAAAAAAGTGGGGAAATGAGAATTAATTTGCGTCTGGAAACGAATCTCTTTCGAGTCTGCCAAGTGCAATCTAGAACCGAGCAGAGGATGAGAAGATTTAAGATTTGCAGAGGAGAGTTGAACATTTTTTTGGCTACTATCTTTGTTTGGTTCAAGCCAAAAACGCGATCGCTCAAAGGGATAATTCGGCAACGCCACGCGCCGATGCCCAGATCCCTGATGAAACTCCGACCAGTTCACCGATATTCCCTGTTCATACAACGCCGCTAAACTGCCCAACATCTGCTGCCAATCCGATTCCTGGGATTTGAGGCTCCCTAGCCACAGATGTCCCGATTCTGGCATACACTGACGACCCATGCTTACTAAAATTGGGTGTGGTCCCACTTCCAAACAAGCCAAATTTCCTAACGCTGACAGGCTGACAATACTGTTGGCAAATTGCACTGGCTGCAAAATATGCTGCACCCAATATTCAGGCGTGCTAATCTCCACTCCTGCCAATTGCCCTGTGATATTGGAAATAAAGCGAATATTCGGATTTGGTGTACGGTAGCTCACTTGCTGGGCAATCTGCTCAAACTCTGCCACCATTGGTTGCATCAACGGCGAATGAAAAGCATGGGAAACTTTCAGTGACTTTGTTTGCACTCCTCTGGCTTCTAAGATAGCCACAGCCGATGCGATCGCCGCAGCTGCACCAGAGATAACGATTTGCCTTGGTGCGTTGATTCCAGCGATCGCCACCTCCGGCAATGAATCGATCGCTGCACAGACTTGTGCCAAATCAGTAAATACCGCTACCATCGTCCCTATCTGCGGTAATACTTGCATCAATTTACCCCGTGCGGCGATGAGTTTCAATCCATCTTCCAGACTGAATACACCTGCAACTGTTGCAGCAACATATTCGCCCACACTATGACCCATAACAACACTAGGCTTAATACCCCAAGATTGCCATAGCTCAGACAATGCATATTCCAAGGCAAATAAGACAGGTTGAGTATAGCCAGTCTCATCCAGAATGTGATGCCCTAAATTCTTTTCCCTTTCCCCGAACTCTGGATACAGCACTTCTAGTAATGGTTGCTCTAATAATGAGTCCAGAATTTCAGCACAACGTTCGAGGGCTTGCCGAAAAACAGGTTGGGTTTCGTAAAGTTCTCGTCCCATGCCAATATACTGCGAACCTTGTCCGGTGAACAGGAAAGCTACCCCTAGAGCCTGAGAGCGAGTGCGCTGATTTTCGGCAATAAATGTTGTGAGTTGATGTCTGAGTTGTGCGGGTGAATCGGCAACCAAGGCCAGCCGATAGTCAAAATGCGATCGCCCCACATTACTCGTATAGCAAATATCCGTCAAAGATACTTCTGAATGAGACTCCAAAAACCCCACATATCGCCCAGCTAATTCCCGTAACGCTATTTCACTTTTTGCCGAAAGCGTCAACAGCGATTTGAGTTGGAAATTTACTTCTTTGCTCCCCTGCTCCCCTGCCCCTCTGCCCCCCTGCCCCCCTGCCCCCCTACTCTCTTCCGGCGCTTCCTCCAAAATGACATGGACATTTGTACCGCCAACACCCAAAGAAGTTACGCCAGCCCGCCGAGGCGTTTGGTCTGTTTGCCAGTCTGATAGAGTTGTATTTACATAAAATGGACTGTTAGCAAAATCAATCTTGGGATTGGGATGTTTAAAATTTAGGCTAGGCGGTAGCAATCGGTGTTTGAGTGCCAAAACTGTTTTAATCAATCCTGCTATGCCTGAAGCCGTATCTAAATGTCCGATATTAGTCTTCACAGAACCGATGGCGCAAAATTGTTGCTTCTGTGTTTTGCTACGAAATGCTTGGGTTAAAGCTGCAATTTCAATCGGATCGCCGAGAGTCGTTCCGGTTCCGTGGGTTTCGATGTAAGTAATGGTTTCTGGATTATTAATATCTGCGATCGCTTGGGCTTGGGCAATCATTGCTGCCTGTCTCTGAACGCTGGGAGCCGTATAGCTGATTTTTTGGGAGCCATCGTTATTAATCGCAGAACCCTTAATGACGGCGTAAATATTATCTCCATCGGCGATCGCATCTACCAATCGTTTCAACATCACAATGCCAACGCCATTTCCGCCAACTGTTCCTTGGGAGTTAGCGTCAAATGCTCGGCAGTGACCGTCGGGTGAAAGAATCATTCCTGGCTGATACCGATAACCAGATTTTTGGGGTACTGCGATCGCCGCAGCACCAGCCAGAGCCATATCGCATTCTCCCTGAATCAAACTCCGACACGCCTGATGAACGGCAACTAAGGAAGTTGAGCAAGCGGTTTGCACGTTGACGCTGGGCCCTTGCAAGTTGAATTTGTATGAAACCCGCGTAGGGAGAAAATCCGCACCATTAGCGATCGCCAGTTGCGAGTCATCAACGTATTCTAGTCGCTCCCGATTTGGGTAAAGATTGTGATTCCAGTAGGTTCGACCTGCATAAAGATTCATGCCCATGCCTGCATAAACCCCAATTAATCCTGTATAAGTTGCAGGGTCGTAACCAGCATTTTCGAGTGTTTCCCAAGCACACTCTAGGAATAGGCGATGCTGTGGGTCGATGATTTGGGCTTCTTTGGGAGAGATATCGAAAAACGCGGCATCAAATAAATCAATGTCAGATAAGATACCACTAGCTTTAACATAATTGGCATCATTAAAGGATGAGGGATCGATTCCGGCTAACTCCAGTTCTTCATCACTGAAAAATGAAATCGATTCCACGCCATTACAGCAGTTTTGCCAGAATTCATCGAGTGTTTTGGCTCCTGGAAAACGCCCGGACATGCCGATGATGGCAATTTCTAATTGCTGGGTACTTTTCATCTTACCCAAACGATCCGATGGTGATAATTGCGATCGCTCCGGCAATGGCATTTGAGCTTGATTCAGGAACTCTGCTAGCGTCTGAATAGTTGGATATTGGAATAAGTCAATCAGTGACAGATGTTGCCCAAATTGTTTTTGTAACCGATCGTGAACCCGAACCAAGGTAAGCGAACTGCCACCCAGTTCAAAAAAGTTGCGATCGATACTCACTGAAGAAATGCCCAGCACGTCTTGCCATATTTGAGCTATCTGGCGTTGAATGTCAGTTTGGGGTAAAACGACTTGCCAAGGTTGGTTGTGCTTCTGATTGCTGCCAATAATTTTGGCAATGTCTATCGTACCCGTTTGTGTTAAGGGCATTTCCGCAAGCTGTACAATTTCACAATGGCTAGGAGTCCCAAAGCGATCGCTAACCCTCAAAGTTTGCTCCCAACCATGCACCTCTGCACCATCCACAGTGGTGACATAAGCGGTTAATTTCTGGGCATTATCGACTTCTGTCTTCAGATATCGACGAATATGGGGATTACTGCCATCTAAACCGACAATCAGCTGCGATTGATGACGCGATAAACCTGCCAGTAAGGAACGCCAACCCTGTTCCTGAGTAATACTCTGATACCCCAAGCGATGAGCTGCTTCCCGGCTGTGGATGGGGTTTCCTTCGCTCATACCAACATCATCCCACTGGCTCCAGTCAAAGCAGTAAGTATCAGGATGGTAATGGTATTGCTGATACTGACAACAACCATCTAAAAAACTGTTGGCAGCAGCATAGGCACTAAAGGTTGCTCCCCCAAACACACTATTTACAGAAGAAAAGCCGATGAAAAGGGCATCTGGTCGATTCTGAATCAGTTGAAAAAGCGTCCAAGTGCCCTGAACTTTCGGGCGCAGCATAGTACGAAAGCTTTCTAATGTAGCCACCGCTATCCAGTGATTTTCCATCACCGTCCAGTGGTGTTTGAGATCGCCTTCACCTGCGAGATGAATAATTCCTGCCAAGGGTTGATTCCATCTCAACTCTGCCTCAGTGACAGCCTGCTGCAAGCAAGTTAGATTGCAGATATCAACAGATTTGTATAATAAATTACTACCAGCAGCCAAGAGCGTTTGATAATTTTTCAATCGCTTGGCGATCGCTGTATTCTGATCGAGATGCTGCGACCATTCTGTTGCTGGTGGTAAGTTTGTTCTGCCAACAATCAGCAATCGCACACCACATTGCTTAAGTAAATATTGGCAAACTGAAGTCCCAATTCCACCCAATCCGCCTGTTACCAGATAAGTCTGACCTGGTTTAATTGGTATTTCTTGGGTTGGACTAGCAAGCATATCGACTTTGGCGAGTGACGAGACTAGCCGTTGACCTTGACGATAAGCAATTTCACTATCACCTTTAGTAATATTTAGTTCTTTAAAAACATAGTTGGCATTTGTTTCCAGTGACCCAATTTCTAAGTCAATGTGTCGACAGTGCAACCAAGATAGTTCTAAAGGAATTGTTTTCAGTAATCCGATAAGTGTAGATTTTTCATAAGCGATCGCATCATCGCTCTTAGTTAACTGGACGTTGTTAGAAATGACTTGTAACTGAATGTCTATATCTAGTAGTTGGTGTTTTTCCTTGGCATTTGCTAAGGCTTGGACTAAAAATAGAATGCTATATAATCCTAAGTATTGGGCATCTTCTAGTTCCTCTAGACTAGACACTTGACCCCTAAACTCGTTATATGTCCACAAATGCAAAATCTGAGTGGGAATATCCGATGCCAAAGACTCTAGCAACCGCCGATAGTGATCGGGATTTTCGGGGTTGATGGTAAAGCGATCGCCCCGCTCAGATTTGATAAAATCCGTACCTGCTACAACGCAGATATAAGATTGGTTATGGCGTTCGAGTTCTGTACACAGGTAATTTTCTAAACCTAGACCATCGAGAAACACGAGGAATTTCTGAGTCGGAAGTTTAACTGGCTCCCGATGTTTGTGACTTAACTGCTTAACACACCAAATTCGGCGATAAAACCAGTCAGGTATTGTGTTGGCATTGCCACTGAGGATATCAAACTGACGGAGGATAGGTTTAAATTCACCTGATTCAAAGCGTTTAACCAGTTGCGAACGCTGGATCTTGCCAATGGCCGTTTTCGGAATCACAGCTTTCTCAACTGGAATCACATAGCTAGGATTGATGCCACAACGTTGGACAACTTTTTGGCGAATGGTTTGCATCAACGTTGAAATTTGCATTTCATTCGCGCCACCTGCATGGAAGAAGATAGCTAGTTGTTCTGAAGTTTCTCCATCATGTACGGCCACTGCGGCAGTGTAGGAAACAACTACGCCTGCAATTTCTTCCACAACTGCTTCGATTTCATGACTATAGTAATTCAGGCCATTGATGATAATAACGTCTTTCTCTCTGCCTGTAATTGTTAAACGTCCTTGTCGTAAGAAAGCTAAATCTCCCGTCTTCAACCAGCCATCTTCTGTAAACATCTCCGAATTCAGTTCCGGTTGACCAAAATAACCTGATGTTACTGTCAATCCTTTGACTTGCAGTCGTCCGATGGCTTCTTCCTCAACGAGCTGGTCTTGAGCATCAACTATCCGCAGAGAAAATCCGGGAATGGGCGCTCCAACTTCTACGAATGCATCTTCATCAGTAGTTGATTCTCCAGAAAAGTTGTGAGAGTAAGTCACTCCCGAACAAGTTTCAGCCATTCCCCAAGCCGGATGTATTGCCGTAGTCGGGAGTCCGTGCGCTGTCAGCAATTCTAGAAATCTTCTCGCAGTTTTGCCGACAATGGCTTCGGCTCCGTTGAAGATGTATCGCACTGATGATAAATCCCAATGCCCCTGAGAAAGTTCTGCTTCGGCGGCGTTGATTAGCCCATACGCAAAATTCGGTGCAAAGGTAACACTCACACGATAATCAGACATCCAATCAAGCCATTTCAGGGGTTGTTGCAACACCCAATCGGTGACGGCATGAATTTGTTGGCAACCCACATACACATCCCGAATATGGAAATATACTAATCCGGCAACGTGATCGAGTGGCATCCAGTTTAAGGAAACATCTTCTTGGGTAAACCCGTTCATTTGGACACTGGCAGCCGACCGACAGATGAGACTGCGATGGCTTTGCATAACTGCTTTCGGCGTACCTGTACTACCCGAAGTAAGAAACAGTACTGCCAAATCATCTGGGGCAGCAACATAGCAGTTAGGATCGGGATGGTGAGATTGCAACTCATTGAGGGTAGCGATCGCCAAATTGTCAAGTGGTAAATCTGCCAGGGAAAGTTTGAGTTCAGGTGCTAATCGCTTGCTAGTCAGCATCAAACTGGGTTCTAGTCTTTGCCAGATTTGAGCTAATTTATTAGCGAAACCATCAGAGCGATCGTAGGCGTGAGGAACGGATAAAGGAATTGGGATGAATCCGCCTAAAATACAGCCCCAGAAGGCAGGAATGAAATCTTGAGGTTGGTCAAATTGAAAGATAATTCTATCTTGAGGCACAAGCCCCAACTTTCTTAAACCCGCCAAAATGCGTTGAGCTGCGTCTAATAAATTTTCATAGGATTGGTTTTGGCAAGTATCATCGGATTGGATGTAACTAATTCCTTTTGAGCTTTGTAACGCTGCCCTTTGAAGTAGTTTCGCTAAGTTAGTCGTTGCGTCTATTTCCAGTTGTAGAGGTTCACCATGACTAATTGCTTTGGCTTTTGGGTGAGAAATTTGAAATTTTGAACACTCAAATTGTTGATTTACGCCATCTGATTTTAGTTTTTCTCCAGAATCCTCTAATTGAAAATTGAGTTTTGTTGCTTGTGGATTCCCTAGCAAATCCCAAACGTGTAATGGTGGTAGTTGTTTCGTCTGGTCTTGTACGATAACTGCGACTTGGTTAATCGAGGGGAGCGATCGCAAAGACGATTCCCATCGATTAACCAAATCCATATCGATCGCCACCAAATCAGTTAGACGGCGATCGTCAATCAGTCCCTCACTGGTAAGCGGCAATCTGGATAACCAAATGTAGGATTGAGGCAGGATAGTGTTTGGCAAATGAACCTGCAAATATGCATTTAGTTGTGCCAACGAACATTTTCCTGATGCAATTATGTAGGCAACTAACCACATATCTGCGGTTTCTGTTTCTCGGATTAATACCCGACACTCTTCAATTTCTGGATGGGTCAGGAGTGCAGTTTCCAGTGCTGCTTGCAGAGCTGCTTGGTCTGCTAAGTTTGCCTGAAAACCATTGAGGGTACTAATTTTCTCCAACATTCATAAGCTCCAAACTAACTTAGACACGTTTGCTGTTGCGGGATGTCTTTACTTCTACAAGCAACCCTATTAGTTGGTGGTTTTATATAACAGGCAACAGCTAATAGGCAACAGGCTTAAAAGTCCTTGGTGTCGGGGTTTGACGATCGGTTGAAAAAGAGGCAGGGGAGCAGGGAGCAAGGGGGATAATTCAGGTAGGTATTCAACCCCACCAGTGGTTCTTGCTTCCCCGTAGGGGTACAAGAACCACTGGTGGAGAAGTGGGGGACTCAGACCCATGTTCCGCTCCGCTACACAGTAGGAGTCAGGGGTCATTTCCCCCTGCTCCCTGCCCCCTTCCCGCTGCCTCTTCGTTGATGTCCTAACCTACGAAGGCAACTGCTATATATGCGTTTTTTGGCCGTTTTTGACATATTTGCTGTTTAAGGTCGCTACCTTGTGAATATTGAGAATACATGAAATTTTTTCGTAGTTACTAACTTCGTGACCATTTGTAACAAGTGACGTAAAAAGAGAATCTGGAAGGATTGGACTTAAAGGTTTGTAAATATTTGCTAGCAAGTTTTAGGAAGATTTTTGGACAAAATTCACTCGGTTTTAAGTGCAACGGTGTCGAAAAACAAAACTATGTAAATAAAAATAAATTAACTTGTAACTCTTGTTGTTGTATCCTGTTAAATTCATTATTCTTTGTTTTTAATAATTAATATTCCTGCGAATTTACTTAACTGGTTCCCAATCCGTTGTCACGATTTACAATTAAAATATTACAATTTTGGTTTCCGTCTTGTTTGTAAATAAACCGATCTACGCTGTTAAGAGCTAGATAAACTCCCAAACCGCCAATCTGTCGTTCCTGTAGCGACTTGTTCAAATCATCTGGAGTTAACTTCTGGGTAGGATTGAAGGGAACACCAGTATCTTTAATCGCAATCGTCAAGGAGTGATCGTCAAGATCGGCTTTTAAAATCAATATGCCTTCGCGATTTGCTGCCTTATAACCGTAATTAATGATGTTTGTAGCAATTTCATCGACCGCCAAACGCAGTCTGTAGGAGGTTTTTTTATTCAAACCTGCTACCATTGCTGCTGCCATCACATATTCTGCGATCGCCTTTAAAGAGTCCAGTGTTCCAGGCACAGTTAAAGGTTCCATATTTTACGGATTGGGGGTGAGTGAAAGGATGAAATTTTAGTCTGATGCCTTTCTCTGCACAATCAGCATTGTGATGTCATCATACTGAGGTGCGTTGCTGATGTGAGCGAACAAATCAGTTGTAATGCGCTCTAGCAGGGGAGATGGCAAAAGTGCAGATTGATCTAGGAGCGATCGCAGTCGCTTTTCAGTAAAAAACTTACCGCTGGGGCTACGTGCCTCAGTTACCCCATCGGTATAGCCAATTAAGATATCGCCTGGTTCCAACTGTACTTGTTGAATTTTAAATTTCATATTAGGCATCATCCCTACCGCTGGCCCGGTTGAGTTGAGACTGGCTTTGATACCAGTGTCGCCGACAACAAACAGAGTTTCGTGTCCACCATTGATGTAGGTGAGAATGCCAGTTGCCGGATCTAGCACGCCAAAAAACAGCGTGGCAAACATACTCATCTGCGCGTGCTGCTGGGCGATATAGTTATTCGTGAGCGCTACCGCTTTCAGGGGATTAATTTGGTATAAATTGGTTGCCATCTCTGACTCAAGTAAAATCGATAATTCTGCCTCATTGGCAATAATAGAGAGTCCACCCAAACTAATTTGTCCTGAGAAAATACGGATTAAGCTTCGGAACAAAGCCATAAATAACGCAGCGCCTACACCTTTGTCGGCGACATCAGCAATAACTAGCCCCAAGTAATCGCCAGGTAGCATAAAAACATCGTAGAAGTCGCCAGCTACTTGACGGGCAGGAGAGAAAAACGTGGCAATCTCTAAATTAGGTAGCTGTGGGATTTCGTTGGGTAGAAAATCTCTCTGGATTTGTCGGCCTTTTTCTAATTCGTAGTTGAGCGCTTTGGAATAGGTTTCAATTTTCCCATAGAGCTGGGCATTTTCTAAAACTATAGCGATTTGGTCAGCAGTGAGCTGCATCAGATGGGCAATTTCTGGGCTAAAGTGTCCTGGTTCTTGGTGTAGCAAGGTAAGAATACCTAAGACCTCTTCATTCCTGAGAATGGGAACAGCTAATGCTGAACGTACAGTGTAAGGCTGATTGGGCAACTGCAACCAACGATCGTCAGTTTCAGTGTCTACGATCAATCCGATCTGGCGCTGTCTGTATACCCAACCAGCAAGCCCCTGTGCTAAAACACAACCAATCAGGCGATCGCGCTCCTTGAGTGCTGTCTCCCTTTGCGTGAGAATACTATCGGTGACAGCACCCTGGCGATCGAGTAAAAACAGACTGCCTTTCTGGGCACCAGTAAGCTGACTACAAACATCTAACGTGTCTTGTAAAGTAGCTTTCAGCATCTCTTCTTCGGGTGAAGCGCGGATGATTGTCGCTACTGAATGCTCCAGCAGCTTTTTTTGAGCTTGGAAAGCAGCTTTTTCTGTTTTTAATTCAGCTACCTCTCGCCGCAGGGACTTCAGTTCCTCAATTAGCTGTTGATTCTCTGCTATGCCATTCTCTTCATAAGATTTTTGGATCATAAATAGACCTGTCGCTTTATTATAGGGGTAAGATTCAGCATGGCAATCCTTAACTGATTGAATGCATCTGCTAATTAGATAGAAATTCCACAAGTCTCCCGCGATAACTATTAAGTTATTTTGATATAAAAGTCATCCCTTAAACAGTTGAGAATTTATAAAATTTGTGCGTGAAGAGTGAAATCTTGGTATTCTAAACAATACCAAGATTTTCTCGGAGAACACCAAAATTTATCAAACTGATGGCTTCATCAGTCTGATAAATCTTTAATACCTTCATTTACTCGCAGATGTTGGCTTTGCTTGTCAATGTGCTAGAGATTAGCGGTCTGAATAATTTCCAGGTTTTAGGAGTAGCCATGCATGGAAAAACAACATACTAGTGAGACGCTAGTAGACGTATTGCGCTACAGAGCTATTCAGCAACCTCAGACGCTAGGCTATACCTTTTTGGTGGATGGTGAATCTGAGGGAAGTAAACTCACGTATGGAGCATTGGACAAACTGGCAAGAGCGATCGCTACCTACTTGCAAACATTTGCAAAGCCAGGCGATCGCGTACTCCTGCTCTACCCACCTGGTTTAGAATTTATTACTGCCTTTTTCGGCTGCTTATATGCTGGTTTGATCGCGATTCCTGCTTATCCGCCTCGGCAAAATCAGTCGATTGCTAGGTTGGGTGCGATCGTTTCCGACGCCCAAGCAACTGCCATCCTGACAACAACAGCACTATTACCGATCGTTAAGAACTACTTTGCAGACAATCCAGAACTAGCATCTCTAAAACTGTTGGCCAGCGATGCGATTTCTGAGGCGATGTCTACGACGGGCGTAGATGCAGCACAGGAATGGAAAGCACCTAATATTGATGGAAATACTTTAGCGTTTCTGCAATACACCTCCGGTTCCACGGGAACGCCCAAAGGAGTGATGGTAAGTCACAGTAATCTGTTGCACAATTTAGCTTATCTGGATCGCGGCTGGGAACACACATCCGATAGTGTGATGGTGACGTGGATTCCATTCTTTCACGATATGGGGCTGATTTATGGAGTACTCCAACCCTTGTACAAGGGATTTCCTTGTTACATCATGCCACCTGTAGCCTTTATTGCGCGTCCAATTCGCTGGCTCCAAGCTATTTCTCACTATCAAGCAACACATACTAGTGCGCCAAACTTCGCCTACGATCTGTGCATCCGTAAAATTACCCCAGAACAACGTGCCAGCCTGAATCTCAGTCGTTGGCAGATGGCTTTAAATGCTGCTGAACCAGTCAAAGCAGAAACGTTGGAACGGTTTGCCAAAGCATTTGCTTGTTGTGGGTTTCAAGCAACTGCTTTCTGTCCGGGTTACGGACTAGCTGAGGCAACACTGAAAGTAACTGCCGTGCAAACACAAGCCGAGCCAATTATTAGCAAGGTTGAGGCAACCGCGCTGGCACAAAATCGAGTAGTGCCAGCAACAGCAGACCATCCCAATGTGCGGCTTTTGGTTGGATGTGGCAATCACAGGCAAAGCGATACACAAATAGCGATCGTTCATCCTGAATTGTTGACGCGATGTTTACCGGATGAAGTCGGCGAAATTTGGGTCGCAGGAGCAAGTATCACCCAAGGCTATTGGCAGCGACCAGAGGAAACAAAACATACATTTGCAGCTTATTTAGCTGACACTGGGGAAGGGCCGTTTCTCCGCACAGGAGACTTAGGCTTTTTGCAAAATGACGAGCTATTTATCACCGGACGACTTAAGGATTTAATTATTATTCGAGGACACAATCATTATCCTCAAGACATTGAACTCACAGTTACAAATAGTCATTCGGCTTTGGGAACGCAGGGAGTAGCCGCATTTACTATTGAAGTAGACGGTGAAGAACAACTCGTTGTGGCATGTGAAGTCGAGCGAACTGCTATGCGGAAGCTTGATGCAAGTGAGGTAATTGGCTCCATCCGACAAGCAGTCACAACACAGCACGAATTAGAAGTTTATGCCGTCTTGCTGTTGAAACCAGCCAGTATCCCCAAAACTTCCAGTGGGAAGATTCAGCGCTATGCCACTCGCGCAGAATTTTTGTCGGGGACTTTGGAAGTGGTGGGACAGTGGAGGAAGGCAGGGGAGCAGGGGAGCAGGGGAGCAGGGGAGCAGAGGAGCAGGGGAGCAGGGGAGCAGGGGAGCAGGGGAGCAAGGGAGCAGGGAGAATTGATAAGTCGCAAGTCTGGAGAAAAGGGACGGGCGGAAATTCAAGCTTGGTTGATAAATAAGATTGCTCAACGACAAAACATTGCACCGCATTCGATAGATCCGCATGAATCATTTGCCTACTACGGGTTAGATTCCATTGCCGCAGTCAGCCTGTCGGCAGATTTAGAGGATTGGTTAGGTTGTCAGTTGTTGCCTACTTTGGCTTACGATTACCCAACGATCGCAACTCTATCAGCCTATCTCACAGAAACTTTATCGCAACGGCGAGAATCTCCAGAACCCAGACAAAATTTCAAATCTGTCGAGGCGATCGCAATTATTGGTCTTGACTGCCGCTTTCCCGGAGCTAATAACCCAGAAGCCTTTTGGCAATTACTACGAAATGGTAAAAGTGCCATAGACCAAATTCCAGGCAATCGTTGGGATTCTCATCTTTTCTATAACCCCATCCCCGCCCAACCAGGGAAAATGAGTACTCGTTGGGGTGGATTTATTGAGCAAGTTGACCAATTCGATACCCAATTTTTCCGCATTTCTCCTCGTGAAGCCGAGCGGATGGACCCGCAGCAAAGGCTGTTATTAGAAGTGAGTTGGCAGGCATTAGAAAATGCTGGATTAGCAAGCGATCGCTTGACAGGAAGCAACAGTGGTGTATTTATCGGCATCAGTACCAATGACTATGCTCGCTTCCAGTTCGATCGCTTATCTGATATTGATGTCTATGCCAGCACAGGCAACGCTCTGAGCATTGCTGCTAACCGCCTATCCTATCAGTTCGATTGGCACGGGCCCAGTTGGGCAGTCGATACTGCCTGTTCTTCATCTCTGGTTGCAGTTCACCAGGCTTGTCAGAGTTTACGGTTAGGTGAATGTGACTTGGCTTTGGCAGGTGGTGTTAATTTAATTCTCACCCCCCAAATGACAATTGCCCTCTCCCAAGCAAGATTCATGTCAGGGGATGGTCGCTGCAAAACCTTTGATGCGGATGCAGATGGTTATGTCCGGGGAGAAGGTTGTGGAATCGTAGTGCTGAAGCGTTTTACTGATGCTATCAAAGATGGGGATAATATCCTGGCGCTGATTCGCGGCTCGGCAGTCAATCAGGATGGTCATAGCAATGGGCTGACTGCTCCTAGAGGAATTGCCCAACAAGCCGTCATCCATCAGGCGCTTGTGAATGCTGGAGTCGCACCCGCAGCGATTAGTTATGTTGAAGCTCACGGGACAGGTACAGCCTTGGGCGACCCGATTGAAGTTAATTCCTTGCAATCAGTGCTGATGTCAGGTCGTTTCCCAAACCAACCTTGTGCGATCGGTTCAGTAAAGACAAATATCGGTCATTTAGAATCAGCGGCGGGAATTGCAGGGTTAATTAAAGTTGTACTGGCTTTGCAACATCAAGAGATTCCCGGTACGCTTCATCTCAAGGAGCTAAATCCGAAGATTACCATCCAAGACACGCCTTTTTCAATTCCCCGCGAGACTCAGAAGTGGTCTGGTTTTGGGAAGCAACGTTTTGCAGGAGTAAGTTCCTTTGGCTTCGGCGGTACGAATGCCCATGTTGTTCTGGAGGAAGCGCCGGAAGAGGGAAGGGGGGCAGTGGGAGCAGGGGGGGCAGGGGAAGCAGGGGAGCAGGGGAGCAGGGGAGTAGCCTCACACGTCAAATCGCTGTTGACGCTTTCGGCAAAAAGTGAAATAGCGTTACGGGAATTAGTTCGGCGATATGTGGCGTTTCTGGAGTTTCATTCAGAAGTATCTCTGGGGGATATTTGTTATACGAGCAATGTCGGGCGATCGCATTTTGATCATCGACTAGCTCTGGTTGCAGAATCCTCTGAGGAATTTTGCGAACAACTAGCAGCCTTCATTTATAACTCACCTTCCAGAATAGGCGATCGTTGTCAGGGGGTTGCTTTCCTGTTCACTGGTCAAGGTTCGCAATATATTGGTATGGGACGGGAACTTTACAACACGCAACCCGTTTTCCGGCAAGCTATAGAACGCTGCGCTGAAATCTTGCAGCCATACTTAAATCAACCTCTGTTAGAGGTTCTATATCCAACGAGTGAGTTAGACAACCCAACTCAAGCCTCTATTAATGAAACTGCTTATACTCAACCTGCTTTATTTGCATTGGAATATGCATTGTCTGAGCTATGGCAGTCCTGGGGAATCAAACCGAGTGTGGTGATGGGACACAGTATCGGCGAGTATGTTGCTGCTTGTGTAGCAGGAGTGTTCAGTCTGGAAGATGGACTGAAGTTGATTGCCGCACGGGGGAAACTGATGCAAGCGTTACCGTCTGTAGGAGCAATGGTAGCGGTATTTGCCCAGTCGCAAGAAGTATCGACCATCATTGATGAATATTCAGATGTGGCGATCGCAGCAATGAACGGCGCACATCTGATCATCTCAGGTGGATCTCAATCTATCACATCGGCTGTGGCCAGGTTAGAAGCAAAGGGAGTGAAGACAAAACCGCTTGAGGTTTCCCATGCTTTTCATTCGCCATTGATGCAACCCATGCTGGCGGAGTTTGAACAAATTGTCCAGCAAGTAAACTACTGTCCGCCAAACCCCGATATTCGCTTTATTTCTAATCTCACAGGTCAACTGGCAAAAGCAGAGATCGCCACGCCTGAATATTGGGTAAAACATGTGATGCAGCCAGTCCGGTTTGCTGATGGAATGGCAACTCTAGCAGAACTAGGAGCCTTAGCGTATTTGGAAGTAGGACCGCAACCGATTTTGTTGGGAATGGGTCGCCAGTGCTTATCGGGTAACGAGTATGTGTGGCTTCCCAGCCTCAAAAAGGAATCAAATTCACAGCAGATGTTGTCCAGTTTGGCAACTTTGTACGAGTCTGGAATATCCATCGATTGGGTAGGCTTTCATCATGGCTCTCAACATCGTCGGGTCATATTGCCCAATTATCCCTTTGAGCGATCGCGCTTCTGGATGGAAACTGCATCTAGTGGCGTGACTGCTAGAGAATCGCTCTGTTCACCAGCAGAAATCAAGCGTTTGCTCGTACCCCAGTTGACTGAATTGACAGCCCAACTCAGTCTCAAACACTATGGGGAAGCCCTAAGTACTTTGGAATCACTAAGTATCCTTTATGTGGTGGCGGCATTTCGGGAAATGGGGTGGAATTTGCAGCTAGGCGATCGCTATTCCATCCCCCAACTCACCAAACTAGGAGTCATTGAGCAACATCAGAAACTCGCTTTGCGCCTGTTGGAAATGCTGGTTGAAGAAGGGATTCTTCAGCGAATTGGTAATCAGTGGGAAGTAACTCGAATACTAGAGTTACCCACACCAGAAGCGCAACTACATAATTTGCGATCGCAATATCCTCAAGCAAATGCAGAACTGACGCTGCTAGAGCGTTGCGGTTCGCACCTGGCTCAAGTACTCCAAGGTGAAACTCGCCCACTGGAGTTGCTATTTCCCCAAGGCGATTTGACAGCATTAACCCAGCTTTACCAGGATTCCCCCGGCGCAAAGCTGATGAACGCGCTAGTCCAAAAAGCAATCTCAACCGCGATTTCCACCGCTACAGTCAGCATTTTGGAAATTGGAGCCGGAACTGGCGGCACAACTGCTTACCTCCTACCTCATCTCCCAGCAGATCGAACTGAATATGTCTTCACAGACTTAGGAACGTGGTTCACTTCCAAGGCTCAAGAGAAATTCCGGGATTACCCATTTATCCGCTATCAGTCTTTAGACATTGAACAAGACCCCCAATCTCAGGGATTTACTAACCATCAATACGACATCATTGTGGCAGCAAATGTCCTGCACGCAACCGAGGATTTACAGCAAACCTTACGTCACGTTCGCAGCCTGTTAGCGCCAGGAGGATTATTAGTGTTGCTGGAGGGAACAAGTCCCCGACGCTGGTTAGATTTGGTCTTTGGATTAACGCCAGGGTGGTGGAAATTCTCAGACTACGAGTTGCGACCATTCTACCCTTTGTTAGCAGTGACTGACTGGCTGGAATTGTTGTCTGATTGTGGGTTTCAAGAGGCTGTGTATCTGGCACCAGATTGCGAGGCGATCGGCGATTCGTTCCAACAAGTTGTCATCCTGGCTCAAAGCATCAGTACCAATAACCCAGTTAACCACAATCATCTTCCATCGCCCATTGCTGCCACCATCAATACGAAACAATCAACATTTCTCCAATCGCTAATAGCCAAGCCTGTACGAGTGCGACAGGAGGAATTAATCGCTCATGTCCGCTCATTAGTAGCCAAAGTTTTAGGCTTAAAGCAACCACAGTCCATCGGTTTGCAGCAAGGTTTCTTTGAATTAGGGATGGATTCATTAACTGCTACGGAGTTGAAAGAGCAATTGCAAAATAGTTTAGGCTGTTCCCTTTCCCCAACCACATTATTTGATTATCCGACGGTAGCAGCGTTGGCGAATTATCTGGAAACGCAAGTGTTGTCGCTCTTAGATCCACAAGAATCAGTCCACAAGGCTAACTCTAATTCTGAGACTTTCCAGCAACAAGCCTTACTGGAAGAATCATCATTAGAAAAGAGAGTGAAATTGTCATCACCCGACCAATCGCTTGACGAAATTGCAGATTTGCTGGCTGCAAAACTAGCATCAATCAGAGAGGGAAAACTGCTATGAGTCGTCCTTCAGAAACCAGAGATTATGGACAATTGATGCAGAACGCATTGCTGGAGCTATCAGCCCTACAAGTAAAGCTCAATACCCTCGAACATGCTGCAAATGAACCCATTGCAGTCATCGGTATTGGTTGCCGCTTTCCTGGAGGAGTTAACTCTCCAGAGGAGTTATGGCTGTTATGCAAAAATGGTGGTGATGCGATCGCAGAAGTTCCTAGCGATCGCTGGGATGTAGATGCTTACTACGATCCTGATTTAAGTAGTTATGACAAAACTAACACCCGTTGGGGTGGCTTTTTAGCAAATATCAATCAATTCGATCCCGGTTTTTTCGGAATTTCCACGAGCGAAGCAGCTACTATTGACCCCCAGCAACGGCTGCTATTGGAAGTAAGTTGGGAGGCATTAGAAAACGCTGGATACGACCCCTTACAATTGGCTGGTTCTCAGACTGGCGTGTTTGTGGGAATTGCCACTTGTGATTATTACAAAGCCATGACCGCAATTCCCACGAGAGCCGGCACCGGTATTGCCAATAGTATGGCGGCAAATCGCCTGTCCTACTTTTTGGATGTGCGAGGCCCTAGCGTCACAATCGACACTGCTTGTTCGTCGTCCCTGGTTGCCATACATACCGCTTGCCAAAGTCTGCGGCATCGAGAGTCAAATCTCGCATTGGTGGGCGGCGTGAATATTATGTTGTTACCGGAGGTGAATATTACCTTTTCTCAGGCTGGTATGATGTCATCTGATGGACGTTGCAAAAGCTTTGATGCTACAGCTGATGGCTACGTCCGAGGAGAAGGATGTGGGGTAGTTATCCTGAAGCGTCTTTCAGATGCAGTCAAAGATGGCGATCGCATTTTAGCGTTACTGCGGGGAACCGCCGTAAATCATAACGGCCGCAGTGTTGGACTAACTGCACCAAATGGATTGGCTCAACAAGCAGTGATTCGGCAAGCACTGACAAATGCCAGGGTAGCACCCCATGAAATTGACTATGTTGAGGCACATGGTACGGGTACTCCAATGGGGGATGCCATTGAGCTACAAGCAATCTTGGGGGTGCTAGGACAGGGGCGAACCCTTTACCAACCCTGCGGACTCGGTTCTGTGAAAACTAATATTGGCAACCTCGAAGCTGCTGGTGGAATTGCCGCATTTATCAAAACTGTCCTGTGTTTGCAACAGGGAGAAATTCCCCCTCATCCCCATTTCAAAACCATCAATCCCCATATTGACATCAAGTCAACACCATTCTTGATTCCTACAATAGATCGTCCGATAGATATCAAGCCTCGGTTTGCTGGCGTTAATTCCTTTGGCTTTGGCGGCACCAATGCTCATGTAGTACTGGAAGCAGCAGAGGAGAGCGGAGGGGCAGGGGGGCAGAGGGGCAGGGGGGCAGAGGGGCAGGGAGTAGCTTCACATATCAAATCGCTGTTGACGCTTTCAGCAAAAACTGAGACAGCGTTACGGGAACTAGCAAGTTGCTATGCAGATAGTTTAGAAAACTACGGCGCTCAATCGATTCCCGATATCTGTTTTACAACTAATATCGGTCGGTCACATTTTAACCATCGTTATACCATCATTTCATCAGGCGATTTACCTGATTTAACCGACCAACTGAGGACATTCGCCACTAGCAAACAGACAACAGGACGGCTACAGCCGGAGAATAGGCCGAAGATTGCATTTTTGTTTGCTGGACAGGGCTCGCAATACATTGGTATGGGATGGGAACTTTACAACAGCCAACCTATTTTCCGTGCCGCCTTAAACGATTGCGATCGCATCTTACGCTCTTATTTGGATCGGCCACTGCTGGAAGTACTGTATCCATTAGGGGAAAGAAACTCAGCGCCTTATCTTTTAGATGAAACTGCCTACGCCCAACCTGCTCTATTTGCCATAGAGTATGCCTTAGTGAAATTGTGGCAGTCATGGGGCATTGAACCTGATGCGGTGATGGGTCATAGCGTCGGAGAGTATGTAGCTGCTTGTGTGACAGGTGTATTCAGCTTGGAGGAAGGACTGTACTTGAGTGCCGAACCGGGACGACTGATGGCAACGCAGCCCAGAGAAGGGCAAATGGTGGCGGTGTTTGCAGCTAAGGAGATTGTAGAGGAGGCGATCGCATCTTACCAGGATGCAGTTGCCATTGCTGCCTTTAACGGCCCTAGCCAAACTGTGATTGCGGGGGATAAACAAGCGGTTTCAGCAGCGATCGCTCGTCTGGAATCGGATTTCATTATGACTCGCGAGCTAAATGTTGCCCACGCCTTTCACTCACCCTTAGTAGACCCCATCCAAAATGCCTTTGAACAGACTTTGAGGAAAATGCAGTTTCATCGCCCAAGTCTGCCGTTTATCTCTCATCTTTCGGGAGAATTCGAGGCAGGGATATTAGATGCTAACTACTGGCGCTCTCAACTGCGATCGCCCGTGCGTTTCGATGGAGGTATCCAGACCTTAGCAGAGGCGGGGTATGAAATTTTCCTGGAAATTGGGCCAACAGATACTCTGGCAAGTATGGGTAAGCGCTGTCTACCTAAAAACACTGCTACTTGGTTGTCTTCTTTAAGACAAGGGCACGATGACTGGCGATCGCTCCTAGACAGCCTAGCTACCTTATACATGAAGGGTATAAACATTAATTGGTCAGAATTTCATAGAGATTCTCCCAGACAACGAGTTGCTCTGCCCACTTATCCTTTCCAGCGCCAACGCTGTTGGATTGACTCCCTTTGAGGGACTTTCAAATAAAAAATATCCCACTGTTCCCAGTCAGCAATTAGCCAACATTCTATGCCTATAGGAATCGAGAAACTCAATCTGTACTCAGGGCAGTTCTATCTAGATATTGCCGATCTTGCCGCAGCGCGTGGTAAAAACTTCCAGCAGATTGCCGATAGTTTAATGTGCAAAACGCGATCGGTTTATCCAGTCTATGAAGATGCTATTACTCTGGCGGTGAATGCAGCCAAACAACTCTTATCACCTCAAGACCTAGAAGACATTGAACTACTAATTGTTGGTACAGAATCTGCGGTTGATTGTGGCAAATCCTTGTCCACCTGGGTACATCGGTTTTGTAATTTGTCTCCTAATTGCCGTAATTTCGAGGTGAAACATGCTTGTTACGGTGGCACTGCGGCATTCAAAATGGCAGCTTCGTGGGTAGCTTCAGGGGCTAGACCTGGGAAAAAGGCATTGGTAATTAACACGGACTTCAGCAGCGTCACGCTCAATACTGACCAGGAGTTTATCTGCGGAGGTGGTGCAGTGGCGATGCTCGTTAGCAATAATCCACAAATTCTCGAAATTGAACTGGATAAGGCGGGTTACTGGACAAAGGAGATTTCTGACTACCTGCGCCCCACTTTCAACACCGAAGTGATCAAAAGTGAAACGAGTCTTTACTCTTATTTAGATGCTTTGGAGGGAGCATTCAGTCACTACGAGAAAATCGTGGGTTCTGTAGACTATGATGCTGATTTCAAAAAACACATTTATCATGCACCCTTTCCAGCAATGACATTTCAGGCACATCGCACCATACTCAACCGATTTGAGGCGGTAGGGAAAGCGGCTGCTAAGTTAAGTTTTCAATCAAAAGTTGCAGAGAGTATACATTTTGCTCAACAAATTGGTAGTTCCTATGGGGGTTCCAATTTTATTTGTTTGTTAAGTCTTTTAAATTATACCAAGGATCTTAATCCGGGCGATCGCATTTCCCTGTTTGCTTATGGTGGTGGCTGCCAAGCAGAATTCTACAGCGCCACCATTGGAAAGGCTGCAACTGAAATTGTCCGATCGCTCAACATTGACGAACATCTTAATCAGCGACTTCGTTTGTCTGTTGCAGATTATGAAGCTAGTGAATTGACGCGTGAAAAATATAGCGATCGCCGCGACTTTAACTTAGAAAACTATTTAGATGAACGCTATGAAAAACGCTATCGAGGCCAAGGTTTACTTGTATTAAGTAATGTTGAAAATTACTATAGGCAATATAAATGGAGTTAATAGTAGAGGCCGTCCGCTATAAAATCGATTCAGGAGTTGCCCAGATTGCCTTGGTGCAGCCCCAAACAGGTAATGCGCTCAATCCATCTTTAATTAATCAACTTAGTCAAGCCTTACAAGCTGCGATCGCTGATTCATCTTGTCGGGCGATCGTGCTTCGGGCTGAGGGAACTGACTTCTGCAAAGGACTTGACTTGGAATGGATATTACAGCAGGGAGGAAAACCTCAAATAGAACTGTTTCAAGCTTTTATAAATTGTCTGCAATTAATTTGTCATTCCCACTTGCCTGTAATCGCCTGCGTTGAAGGTAATGTTACAGGTGGAGGACTAGGTTTAGTTGCGGCTTGCGATCTCGTCATTGCCAACGAGAACACAAAATTTATGTTGCCAGAAGTGATCATTGGCATGATTCCAGCTCTGATTGCACCCTTCTTACTGCGTCGTCTGACCATAGCACAGCTCAAGTATTTAACCCTCAGCAGTCGGGGAATTGACAGCCTAGAAGCCAAGACCTTTGGGTTAGTAGATGAAGTGGCGACTGAAGGTATGGCTAACACCTTGAACCGACAATTACAACGGCTGTTTCGTTCTTCTCCAGAAGCGATCGCTGCCAGTAAACAATATTTTGAACAACTCTATGGGTCAGATTTACAGCGACAAACCAATATTGCCCTTAATCAACTTGTTTCATGGTTAGCCCAACCGGAGGTCTTAGAAGGAATTCAAAGTTTCACCGAGGGATTCTCGCCACCTTGGTTTCAAAAGTACAGGGGAAAAACCCATGTCTAAAATTTTGCTCACCAATCTAGAAGACGGCATCTTCCAACTGCAAATCGATGACCCTGAAAACGAAAATCGTTTGAGCGAAGAACTGTGTGATGAATTAATGACAACTCTCACTCATCTAGCAACAGAACCGAGTCTGAAAGTCTTGATTTTGAGTGGGCGATCGGATGTCTTCTGTGCCGGAGCAAGCTTGGACACCATCAAACAAGTTGTGAGTGGCAATGCAGATGTCAAAGATTTATCACTGCCCAACCAACTACTTAGCTTTCCCGTACCAATTATTGCAGCTTTGCAGGGTCATGCTGTGGGAGGTGGCATAGCGTTAGCGCTCTACTGCGATATGGCGATCGCATCCGAAAACAGTCGGTACGGAGTTAATTTTACAGATTTGGGATTTACTCCTGGAATGGGTATCTTATCTGTCTTACCAGCAATGGTTGGACATCACTTTGCTAGCGAGATGCTCCTCACCGCCAAGCTCTACAAAGGCAAAGAACTCAAGGGACGAGGTTTATTTAACTACATAGTTCCATCTGAGGAAGTTATGACTTTAGCCTTGGATATGGCACGGAGAATCGCTGAAAAACCCAGACATGTTTTGGAGATGGTAAAAGACACCTTGTCATTACCCCGGCGTCAAGCTCTCCAAGCAGCATTGTCCCGCGAACACCTAATGCACAAAATCTGTTTTGGGGTTCCAGGGACATTAGCACACATAGAAGCGGCTTATTTAGCCTAGATTTTGTTTTTTGATTTTCAATATAGGAGACAAGACATCATGGATCGAGAGCAAGTATTAAATGTCGTAATTAAACATATCAAGCTCAACGTAGATGGACTGGAAAATGTTGAAATAGATCCGCATAAAACCATCGGAGAATATGGAGCCAGTAGTCTTGACGGCGTAGAAATTGTTTCTGCTTGTATGCGAGAACTCAAAATAAAAATTCCCAGAACAGAAGTTTCTAGCTTTAAGACAATCAATGACTTGGTGGAATTGTTCGCCAAGTTTAAAGACGAAGCTTCTCAAGAAGTTAAAGTTACGCAATAAAAGGGCGATCGGTGAAGGAGCCAGGAGGCAGTGTTTCGACTACGCTCAACAACCAGGCAGAAGGCAGGAGGAACCCACCCTTAAAAACGTGGGATTGAAGCAAGGACGATTTTCTGCTCTTTACAAAGTCCCCAATCCTTTTTATAAAAGCAGGTGGAAATGGTTACTCAAGTTGTCAAGTCCGATGTCCAAGATTCATTAATTGAATACTTGGAAGATCCGTTTTTAAATTACCTTTTTAAACAAATCAAAAAAGCTGAACAAATTAGAGGGATATCAGTTGATTTAACCCATGCGTGCAATCTTCGGTGTCAAGGATGCTATTTCTTTTTAGATGAATTGGATCAATTCAAAGCACCCAAAGATGAAGCCGAATTTGATACATTTATTGCCCACGAAAAGAGCAGAGGAACAAATTTTATTACAGTGGTTGGGGGAGAACCCAGCCTGATGCTAGAGCGATTGCAGAAGCTTTACCAGAATTTTCGGTTAATGGTTGTTACCAACGCCCTGATCAAAATCCCTTATGAGGGGTTTGAAACAATGCCGATCGCTATTTCTCTTTGGGGCGATCATGAAACTGACAAGACACTCCGAGGAGGTGGCAAACTCGATGTTTTCAGCAAAGCTTTAAAAAATTACAAAGACGATCCGCGTGCTATTTGGCATTACACTACCACACCGGGTAACGCCCATGAAATCGCTAGCGTTGTCGAGCAGTGCGTAGCCAACGGTAATCGCGTCTTGTTTAACTTTTACAGCGATCGCATTGACTTAGGAGGAGTTTACGATCACAATCTGGGGTTTGCAGATGTGCGAGGTGAAATTGACAAAGCGATCGCCCGCTACCCTGACAAAATTTTAATGACTTCGTACATGAGCAACGTGTTTACCACACGCCAACTTTACGATGAAACTTGGGGTTATGAGGTTTGCACCAGCCTCACTGTAGATCATGAAATTAATCAAAACCGGATTAAAAATGGTAAACGTTATAACCCCCATTATCGCGCTTACAATCCCGATCTGAAATCAACTCGGCGTTGTTGCACAGGTGATAATCAAGATTGCTCAACCTGTTACCAAACTTGGGCGCAGGTTGGTTGGATCATGATCAATCTAGAACGACACCTCGGCTCCAAACAAGAATTTACTAACTGGCTGACTACGACATACCTGTTTTACCTGATGTGCCGCATGGTTGACTTTGAATCCGGTGTGCAACTTTTGCCGGAAATTCATCAACGAGTAAATTGTTAATCACTGACGATCAATTCGTTTCTATATTGCTCGGTTTTTCGCAAAGGAAATAAATTGCTATGGCTACTCAGGTAATAGAAACCGAGGTACAAGATCCCTTGATGGAGTATTTAGAAGACCCCTTTCTACATCACCTGTTCACCCAGGTTAGAAAAGCGGGCGCTATTAAAGGAATCTCTGTAGACTTAACTCATCTATGTAATCTGCGGTGTGAGGGTTGTTGTTTTTTCACCGACGACCTGGATCAAAATGCAGCACCCAAAGACGATGCTGAATTTGAGGCATTAATTGCACAAGAAAAAGCTAGAGGCACTAACTACATTACGGCAGTTGGGGGTGAGCCTACTCTAATGCTGGATCGATTGCGAAAGCTGGCGCAAAATTTTTGGATGATTGTCGTCACAAACGGGATGATCAAAATCCCTTATGAGGGGTTTGAAAATATAACAATCAGTGTTTCTCTTTGGGGCGATCGCGAAACCGATAAAAAGCTACGCGGAGGAGGGAAGTTAGATGTTTTCAGCAAGGCTCTCAAAAATTACAAAGACGATCGCCGAGTCTTTTGGTACTACACTACCACTGCTGGTAACGCCCATGAAATAGAACGAGTTGTTGAACAATGTGTGGAAAACGGCAACTTTATAATATTTAACTTTTACGGTGATAAAGCGGGGTTAGGGGGTGTTTATGATGATGATCGCGGGTTTGCAGATGTGCGTCATGAAATCGACCGGATGATTGCCCGCTATCCCGATCGCATCTTGATGACCTCATACATGAATCAAGTGTTTACTACAGGGCAAATGTATGATGAAACCTGGGGCTATGATGTCTGTCCTTGCATCAGTGAAAATCGCCTAGAGAATGCAGCCCGATTCCAAAATGGTAAACCCTATAATCTTCACTTTCGTGCTTACAATCCTGATGCCAAATCAACTAGGACATGCTGCACCAGTGAACATCCCGATTGCTCAACCTGTTACCAAACCTGGTCACAGATTGGCTGGATTATGCTGAATATGGAGCGGCACTTAGGTTCTAAGCAGGAGTTTACCAACTGGCTGACAACAATGTACATGTTTTACCTGACTGCTAGAGCTGTTGACTTTGAAGCAGGCGTTCAGGTTTTACCTGAGATTCACAGAAGAGTTAATAGCTTATGATTTCAGAACCCATTGCAATTGTTGGTATTGGTTGTCGCTTTCCTGGTGGTGTCCACAGTCCAGTTAGCTTCTGGAACCTGTTGCAAAATGGCAGGGATGCAATTACAGAAATCCCTAGCGATCGCTGGAATGTCAACAAATTTTATCATCCCGATCCAGTAGAACCAGGTAAAATGTACAGCCGTTGGGGTGGGTTTCTCGACCGAATAGATCAGTTTGATGCCAAATTCTTTGGGATTTCCAGCGCGGAAGCGGCTCGGATTGATCCTCAACAACGACTCTTGTTAGAAACGGCGTGGGAGTCACTGGAGGATGCAGGACTTGTGCCGGAACATCTGGCTGGCAGCGATACCGGGGTTTTTATTGGGGTACTTAACCGGGATTACAGTTACATTCAAATGGATGAGCGCAATCGCGATGCGATTAATGCCCATACCATAGTTAGCTCAAACCTCAACTTGGTACCAAATCGCATTTCCTATTGCTTTGACTTCACAGGCCCCAGTTTGCCGATTGACGCTGGCTGTGCCTCGTCATTAGTCGCCGTTCACTTTGCTTGTTCTAGTCTCTGGAATGGGGAATGTAGCCTTGCCCTAGCAGGTGGGGTCAATGTCATCTTCAAGCCAGAAGTCAGCATCGCCATGAGTAAGGCATTTTTGCTGTCTGCGGATGGTCGTTGCAAGAGTTTTGATGCAGCAGCAGATGGTTTTGTTCGGGCTGAAGGAGTGGGGGTTGTTGTTCTGAAGCCGCTATCCGATGCCCTCGCTGACGGTGATGCTATTTATGCAACGATCCGCAGCAGTGCTGTCAGCCAGAATGGTCGCGGCAGCAGTTTTACAGCCCCCGAAGCTTTGGCGCAGCAGACAGTCATGCAAAAAGCCTATCAGCGGGCAGGAATTCTCCCTCAGCAGGTGCAGTATGTAGAAACTCAAGGCTCCGGTTCGCCGATGGGGGATGAGATTGAAGCTAAAGCGATCGGGGCTGTCATCGGCAGCGATCGCTCTTTGGGCAATGAATGCGCCATCGGATCTGTAAAAACAAATATTGGACACATGGAAGCGGCTGCCGGCATTGGCGGACTCATTAAAGCTGCGCTAGCAGTTAGCCATCGTCAAATTCCACCCAATCTGCATTTTCAAACCCCCAATCCCAAAATTCCTTGGCAAGAACTACGGTTGCGCGTGCCACAATCTTTGGAACCACTAACAAATAAGGATAATCAACCACCGATCGTCAGTGTGAATGGTTTTGGACTGGGGGGCACGAATGTTCATGTGATTCTGCAAGGTGTAGAATCCTTGCCAATTGACGCGGCGATCGCCAATCAACCACAAATTTTTTTAATGTCGGCTCGTAGTCCAGAGGCTTTGAAAGCCTTTGCTAAAGCCTATTTTGAGTTTTTTACTGCCCAGGATAACGCGGCAATTTCATTGGCAGACATTTGCTATACAACTAGTCTGTGCCGTAGCCATCATTCCTACCGTTTAGCAATGGTAGTTGATTCTAAGAAACAACTCGTCGAGTATTTGGTGGGTTTTCTCGCACAAGAAAGCCGTCCCTCAATGTTTTCAGGCTATATAGAGCAACACAAAAACAGTAGAGTAGAGGAAAATCCTGCTACTGAATACGCTCAAATGCTGAATTCCTTAGCAGAGTGCTATACCCTAGAAGATTCCATTGATTGGAATGCTCTTTATCCTCATGGTGGTTGTTTTGTGCGTTTGCCATCCTATCCGTGGCAACGACAGCGTTACTGGCAGGAATCAGAAGCCTCACGGCAAGATAGATTAGGAGAATCTAATAATGTTGAAGCCTCTAGTGTGGTTGGCTCTAAGATTGCCGAACAGATTGATATTGTAGAGCAATGGTCAGTAGCGGTAAATAGCCAACGCACCGATTTATTAAGCACTTACATTCAAGCACAAATTATCCAAGCCTTAGAGTGTGAGCCTGTTCAACTTGATGTCCAAAAGCCACTTAATAGTATGGGCATCGATTCTCTGATGGCTGTGAGTCTCAGAAATCACATTGTCACCAATTTAAAGATTGAACTGCCAATCGAACAGTTTATTGCTAGTCCTAGCATTGCGGAATTAGCTCAAGCTTGCCACGAACAATTAATTTTGAAAAATTTGATACCAACTATTCAGATTGCTAATGTTGTTGAGGAAATAGAGGAGTTAACACTTTAGCCTCAGTTGATAATTGAGACGGGTAAAAAAACAGAAGCAGATCGGGTTTTGGAGAGGGCTAATACCGTTTCACTTTAAAAATGATACAGATGGGCAAGCAGAGGGAGCAGAGGGAGCAGAGGAAGCAGAGGAAGCAGAGGAAGCAGAGGAAGTGATTTGTATCAGTGATTTCGTGAATTGGTATAAATATGGTATTCAATGAATTGTTAACATCCAGTTTGTCAATCAAAAATTTAGTAGAGTTGACGCGTTATCGCGCCGAACAACAGCCCGATAGCCTCGCCTATAGTTTTGTGGTGGATGGAGAAAAGGAAGTAATCAGTCTCACATATCGAGAACTGGATCTATCGGCACGAGCGATCGCGGTGCAACTGCAAACTGTCAGTGCCAAGCATGAGCGTGTCCTGCTTCTCTACCCGCCTGGTCTCGATTTCATTACCGCCTTCTTTGGCTGCTTATACGCTGGTGCGATCGCCGTTCCTGCTTATCCGCCTCGACAAAATCAGTCCATCTCTAGGCTGATGGCAATTATGGCAGATGCCCAGGCTAGGGTTGCCCTAACTACAACCTCCCTACTCACTACCATCGCTACTCAGTTTACGCATCATCCAGACCTGGCTACAAAACAGATTTTAACTACAGACACCATCACTAATCAGCAAGCAGAGTTATGGCACGAACCTTTACTCGATGCAAACGCGATCGCATTTCTGCAATACACCTCTGGCTCAACCGGGACACCCAAGGGGGTTATGGTCAGTCATGGCAACTTACTACACAATTTAGAACTGATTCATCAGTTTTTCCAAACTGCTCCCAACCAATTAGACGTATCCTGGCTGCCCCCTTATCATGATATGGGCTTAATCGGCGGCATCCTCCAACCTCTCTACGTCGGCTCCTCAATAATTTTGATGTCGCCCGTTGCGTTTTTGCAGAAGCCTTATCGTTGGTTAGAAGCAATTTCCCGCTATCAAGCGACGATTAGCGGCGGGCCGAATTTTGCCTATGACTTGTGCGTGCAGAAAATTCAGCCAGAACAATTAGTAGGTCTTGATCTGAGCAGTTGGAAAGTTGCTTTCAATGGTGCCGAACCAGTTCGTGCCCAGACCCTAGAGCGATTTGTTACCAAGTTTGAGCCTTACGGCTTTCGCCCTGAAGCTTTTTATCCTTGCTATGGGATGGCTGAAGGCACATTGTTGATTTCCGGGGGGATAAAAGAGTGCTACCCAACGGTGTGTAATGTAGAAAGTTCTGCTCTCGAACAAAACCAAGTTGTGCTGTGTGCAGAGCAACAGCAGAATAGTATAAAGATTGTTGGGCAGGGGAGGACGGGGTTAGGTCAAACAATTGCGATCGCCAATCCGCAATCTTTCAAGAGATGTCCAGATAGTACAGTCGGAGAAATTTGGGTAACAGGAGCGAGTATTGCTCAAGGCTACTGGCAGAAACCCCAAGAGACGCAAGAAACATTCTATGCCTGTTTAGACGATACAGGCGGGGGTTCGTTTCTGCGAACGGGCGACCTGGGATTTCTGCATAATGGTGAATTATTTGTTACCGGGCGACTCAAGGATTTAATTGTGATTCGAGGTCGCAACTACTATCCTCAAGACATTGAACTGACGGTGCAGGAAAGTCATTCAGCTCTCCGGCACGGCTGTGGAGCAGTGTTTGCCATTGAGATAGAAGGGGAAGAAAGAATCGTCGTTGCTCAAGAAATCGAGCGAACCTACTTAAGAAAGCTTAATGCAGATGAAGCGATCGCGGCGATTCGCCAAGCGGTGTCACAGGTTCATGAGTTATCAGTTTATGCCGTGTTGCTGCTCAAAACTGCCAGCATTCCCAAAACTTCCAGTGGTAAGATTTCCCGTACTGCTTGCCGCAATCGATTTCAAACAGAGAGTTTGGACATTATTGCTGCTGACATCTTGCCTCAATGGGATGGCAGAGATAGCGAATATAAACTCACAGTAGCAGAACTGTTAGCGATCGCTCCCACAGAAAGACAGCAGCACTTAGAGTCTTACATTCAAGCAAAACTAGCAAGGGGACTGAAAGTTGACTTGGCGAAACTCCATCCCCAACAACCCTTGCATCAGCTAGGCCTCGATTCCTTGACGGCAATCGAGATTAAACATCAAATCGAAGTCGATCTAGAAGTGAATGTTCCTGTGGTCAAGTTTCTCGAAGGTGTGACGATCGCAAATCTCGCTGCTCAAATTCTCAGACAATTGACTGGAGTAAATTCTCAGCAGCAAGGCGAAAAGCTACCCTTTTTCTGCATTCATCCGGTGATGGGTGTCGCTTCCGTTTATTCCGACCTAGCAGAGTTATTGGGTCAAGAACAACCTTTCTATGGACTACAATCTGCGGGGATTACTGGCGAAGGCAAATCAAAAGATTGTATAGAAGACATTGCTGCTGAGTACATCCACGGTATCCAACAGGTGCAGCCAGAAGGTCCCTATTGTCTAGGAGGTTGGTCTTTTGGTGCGCTGGTGGCATTTGAAATGGCCCAACAGCTACAGCAAGCAGGACAGACCATTGTATTACTGGCACTAATTGATACTCCCGCCTTTTGCGACAATCGCACTCAGAATTTCTTCCAGATGGCTAAATTTCTGGTGAATTCCGTGCTTCGCAATCTTGGCCCTTATCTGGATGAAACAGTAGACCATTTTCTGACTGCTGTCGAAGAACGACAACTTACCCAACAGATTGGAACTAAGACCTCGAAGCCATTGCATTTTTTGGTTGAGCCAGGAAGCATAGCTAAGGTTGTCGCCCACCAGTCTAAACTGAGTAAGCTTTTCCAACCAGCTGCGCGACGGCTATTTCAAGTCATACAAGCTAACAACTCAGCCCTCCTCAAATACAAGCCACAGCCTTATCCAGGTAAAGTTACTCTCTTTCGGACGAGCAAACAAACTGGAAAAAATCCCCAAGATGCAACCCTTGGCTGGGGCGATCTCGCAATCGGCGGAGTTGAGATTCATCAAATTCCAGGAAACCATCTGAATTTAGTTCTCCCACCTCATGTAGAGGTACTTGCCGAAAAGCTAAAAGCTTGTCTCGATCGCGTGCAGGTTCAAAAGATGGAGGTGTTGTAGATTTACCTTTTCTAGGAGGGTTGTATTAGCTTGATAAGACTATAAGGAGATTTATAAAAATAAATAATAACCAAAATGTTCGCTTTGATTACTGATAGTTATAAAACAGCACTAACTGATATTATCCTATCAAGTCCCCATCTATATTCAGAGGATAAAAGTCAAACATAAGTAGAACGACTTCAAAAAACCAAACTATGTAAAGAAAAATGAAATAGGCTTAAACCCTTTTTCCTTCTGCTTTCTGCTTTATCCCAATAATCAATATTCACACCGACCTACTTTTTATGAGTATACCTTTAAAGCTTCGCAGTGGTTTTAGCTTTGACGAAGCGATTTTAATGGCTAAGTTCTCCAAACGGAGTTATGAGATATTTCAAGTTGGAGGAGGCTCTGTTGAGGATGCCGAAGTCCAAGATATTTATAACTCTCTGTATAAGAATGAGGGCTGGAAATTAGTTCATAGCTTGCAGAATAATGAAACTAATATCCGAGGTTTCATTTTTAAACGAGAAGGAAGTAATCAATTTGCGGTGATTTTTCGAGGCTCTATTGTTACCGATCGCGGTCAAATTGAATTAACGGATATTTTGACCGATCTCAATTGGTCATTAATTAACTATGGTTCTTTACCAGATACGCGAGTCAAAGTCGCACGGGGATTTTTTGAAGGATTTGAAGCCGTTAAAGATGAACTGGCTGCCTTTTTTCAGGTTCTCTTAGGTCAAATTAATGCTCAAGATTTTGAGATATTTCAAACCTTGAATTCTGGCAAACAAATTGCTATTGCCCATGCCATTGCGGCAGCTGGAGGAATCCGATTCGGACTGGCCTTTGAGCGCCGATTAAAAAAACTAATTTCGGAAGTCTTCTCTTATGATGCGATCGGCAACCTGAATCGAGCCTGGAGTTTTGCTCGCGATGAACTCTTGAACTTTGAAGACATCTCTAGAGAAATGAGTGAGTTATCGAATAGTCGCAGGGCTGGTGCTAGCTTAAATTCTATATCTAAGATACCTAAAAATACCAGCCGTCTTGAGGTTTACCTAGGGGGCCATAGTTTGGGCGGTGGTTTAGCTCAACTCGGCGCTCTGTTCTTAAAACGCCGTTTTAGTTCTTTAGGAGAGTCAGCTTTACGAGTCAAAGTATACACCTTTGGATCTGTGAAAGTTGGCAATCGGCATTTTGCCAATTACTACAACGAACAATTAGGAGAAGGATTTAGTTACCGCATCGAAAATCAACTGGATCTGTTTACCCTGGTACCCTTTAGCCTTCCTTTCCCTTTAAGTATGGTTGCTGGCAATGGCTTGAGATTGGGGGAACTTTACTTAGGCAATTACGAACATGCGGGAGAAGTTCATCACGTAATTGGGCTGGGAAATCACGGTGTCTCTCTGAATTTTGGGGGAGCGGCAGAATTTATGGGAGGTGTTCCTTTCCCTCACAGCTTCGATACCTACATTCAACTGCTAGAAGAAGACAAAAAACGGTGGCATCAGTTGTGGCAACCGATTAGAGGAATTCTCAGCATCTTTTTACAAGAAATGCTTCAGGAACAGGAAGCTGGGATTGTGATGACTACCGAAGAACAAATACGGGGAGTTCAAGAACAGACATCTGAAGAAATTCGTAGTCTCAAACAATCTCTAGACGAACTTAAAAGTGAAATTCAGCGATCGGGGCTGAACTTGAAGAACGAATAAGAACTAGTACCGCAAGGCGGAATTAAAAATTAAAAATTAAAAATTAAAAATGAATACAACATAAGGGTTTTGTTGATTTGGAATGATTGGTTTATTTCCGCCGTGTTGTACTAGTAACTTTTACTACTTATGATGACCCCTAATGTTACTGCTCGCAATCTTAGTATCTTTGCTGGTCTACTTGCCTTAAGTATCGGGGCTGGATACGTTTTCCTGTTTAAAGTATCTAGCCCGTCACCCGCCAACAACGCCTCATCATCTTCGTTATCGTTGCCGCCTGAAAAAACAAAAGTCCTGGCATTGGGGCGGTTGGAACCAGAGGGGGAGATTAGCAAGGTTGCAGTTCCAGTGGGGGCACAGATTGATGAATTAAAAGTTTCTGAGGGTGATTGGGTAAAAACAGGGCAAGTTTTGGCTTATCTAAAAAGTCACCAAGAAATGCTGGCTAAACGAAATTTGGTTGCTAGCCAGGTAAAGGAGGTACAAAAACAGATACAAACAGATAGCTCCGTCAATCAGATTGAGATTAGTCAGGCACAAGCACAGATTAGTCAGATTTCTACTCCTCGTTTGCAAGAAATTAGCTCTCAAGAGGCTGCTGTTCGCCGATCGCAAGCAGAATTACAACAGGCAATTATCATACGCGATCGCTATGCAAAACTTTATGCTGAAGGTGCAGTTCCTAAAGAAGATTATGAGATTAGGAAGTTACTGGTTGTACAAACCCAGGAGAATTTAAGTCAAGCCAGAGCAAAGTTACAGCAATTAACCAACACCCGTCAAGCAGATATCAAAGTAGCTCAAGAGAACCTCAAACGCTCAGAGATGAATTTAAAGCGAGTCGCTAGCCATAGTGGGTTGATTTCAGCCATCCAAAATTTAAAACTGGCCCAGGCACAGTTAGAGCAAACTATTATCCGTGCGCCCAAAAACGGTCAAGTCCTGAAGATTTATACCCAGGCTGGGGAAGTGATTTCCGATCGCGGGCTTCTGGCTCTGGGCAACACACGTAATATGTATGTAGTGACAGAGGTGTTTGAAACAGACGTTAAGTTGATTAAGGTCGGACAGCGAGCAACAATTAGCAGTCCGGTTTTTTCAGAAAAAATGACTGGCACTGTCACCAAAATTGGTCAATTGGTGTTCAAAAACGACATTATTGGGGACGATCCGACAGCAAAATCAGATGTCCGAGTGGTAGAAGTGAAAATCCGCTTAGATCGAAGCGAACTTGTCTCCGATCTAAGTAATCTGCAAGTAGATACCGAGATTGATTTAAATTAATTCGCTAAAGGTTTTTGAAAAGGGAATAGGGAACTTGGACTTGAACAATTTTTAAAGGTATCTAAACTGAATGGCACTAAGAAAAGATACAGCCCTTGCTCTGACTGGTTCCCAGCCTATAGGCAGGGAACCCATTCTGGGAGGGCTGCCGCCCTCCAGTAGCTTGAATTGAGGCAGAAGCCCACTTTAAATACATTCCCAGCCTGGAGGCTGGGAACAAGACGACACAAGCCTTTGGGCTTTTCTTAGGTATCGAAATCACATAGAACCCGCCCCAATACTCTGGGAACAAGACGACACAAGCCTTTGGGCTTTTCTTAGTGCCATTCGTATCTAAATTATCAGGAGTTAGGTAATGTGACTAACCGTCAGCACCGCAAACACTGGAAAGGACCCCCATTAGCATGGCAAAACTTAATTCAGAGTAAAGCTCGCTTAGGGGCGGGAGTATCAGCCATCAGCTTTGCGGTTTCCTTAGTATTTATGCAACTAGGACTCTTTAGCGGAGTGATGAAGGGAGCAACGCTGCTCTACGACAGCCTCAATTTTGACATTGTATTGATTTCATCCAAGTCGCCGGAGTCCACCTATGTTCCACCCTTTCCCCGACGTTATTTGTATCAGGCGGGAGGGACGAATGGCGTTGCTGCTGCCAGACCACTTTACCTCGCGTTTCGCTCGTGGCGCAATGTAGAAACGACGCGAATACGAGCGCTTTTGCTTTTGGGGTTTAATTATCGAGATCCTGTGTTGCGCGTGCCAGAAGTTTATCAGTCTTTATCAGCCCTACAACGTCAAGATACCTTGTTAATGAATAGCCTCTCACGCTCCGAATTTGGCCCGAGAGAAGTGGGTCTGAAAACTGAACTGAACAGGCGACAAGTTGAGATTGTAGGGCTGTTTAGCTTAAATAACACTATCCGTGCTGATGGCACTGCAATTGTTAGCGATCAAAATTTTATTCGTCTGAATCCGGGGCGATCGCTGGATGATATAAGTCTGGGGTTGATTACAGTTGAGCCTGGTGTAAAGGTTGATGAAGTAGTGCAAAACTTACGCCAAATCATGCCAGCAACGATTAAAGTATTCAGTCGTCAAGAAGCGATGTCCAGAGATCGGGAATATTGGGTTAAGTCTACTTCGCTCGGTTATATCATTGGTGTTGCTGTGATCATGGCTTTTCTAGTTGCGACTGTGATTGTGTATCAAGTCCTGAGTTCTGATGTCAATGAACGCTTGCATGAGTACGCAACCTTAAAAGCCATTGGATATACTAATTTGCGTTTGTTGACGGTCGTTATCCAAGAAGCGCTCGTGCTGGCGACGCTGGGGTTTATTCCTGGTTGCCTTCTGGCTTTGGGGATGTATCATGCCATTTTTATTGCCACAAGACTACCGGTCGCTATGACTGTTAGTCGGATGTTATTAGTATTTGGTCTGACGATTTTGACATGTAGTGCATCTGGATTTGTTGTTGCTCGGAAAGTGTTAGTTGCAGATCCCGCCGATGTTTTCTAGGAAAAAGGTTCGATTTGCCCTCTTTAAGTTGTCCCTTTCTTGGCGCAACCTACTCCAGCAACGATCGCAGTTTTTCACAGCATTAGCCGCGATCGCGTTTGCAGTTTTTCTCATGTTTTCCCAACTCGGATTTCAGAATGCAATGTTGAATAGTAACGTTGCGTTTATTCAGGCATTCAATGCTGATTTAATCATGCTCAGTCAGCGGCGCTATGTTACCGTTATTGACGAAACTTTTAATCGAAGTCGATTATATCAAGTTAGACAATTTGAAGGCGTTGCAGCAGCTTATCCACTTTATATCACTCTTGGTAGTTGGAGACGTTATGGAACTGCTGAGGAAAGGTCTATCCGAGTGTTTGGATTTAATCTAGACGATCCTGTTTTTCTCTTACCTGAGATCCAAGCGGCTGAATTTGCCCTCCAAATGCCTAACACTCTATTGGCCGATAGCAGGTCTCGCAAAGATTATGGTTCTATGCAACCGGGTGTGACAACTGAGCTTTCTGGTGTCCAAGTCAAAGTAATTGGAACCTTTGAACTGGGTGCTGACTTTGTAACTGATGGTAATTTAATTGTCAGCGATCTTAATTTTCTGAGAATCTTTGCAACTAGACCTTCTGGCATTGATTCCAAGCTTCGTTCATCGCTCAACGACGTTGATATTGGTCTAATCAAAGTGACTCCAGAAACGAATAGCGATCGCCTAGAAAAGTTTTTGAATCAATCTTTACCATCTGATATAGTTGTTTATACGAAACAACATTTTATTGCCAAAGAACTAGATTATTGGACGCAATCATCTGGAATTGGGGCTATTTTTGGACTAGGAACAATCATCGGTTTTGTGGTTGGTATTGTCGTAGTTTACAACATTATCTATAGTAATGTTGCAGATAATCTACCTCAATATGGCACTTTGAAAGCTATTGGCCATTCTAATTTTTATCTTGTTGGTATTGTTTTTCTCCAATCCATCATTCTTTCATTTTTTGGTTTTTTTCCGGGTTTTTGCTTAAGCTTTCTTTTTTATCAGTTAATTTCTACGGCTACAGGGCTGCAATTAGAGATGAATTTTAACGTTATCAGCTTCGTACTATGTTTAACAGTTTTAATGTGTGTTGTTTCTGGACTGATAGCAACCAGAAAGCTACAAAAGATAGATCCGGCTGATATTTATTAATAAAATTTTTAAATAGATGTTGATTTAAACTGATGTCTACCAAACCAATTATTCAAATCGAAAACATCAATCACTATTATGGAAAGGGTCAATTACGCAAACAAATATTATTTGATATTTCTTTGAAGATTTATCCTGGAGAAATTGTGATTATGTCCGGCCCCTCCGGGTCTGGGAAGACAACACTGCTGACTTTAATTGGGGGATTGCGTTCTGTTCAGGAAGGTAGCCTTCAAGTACTAGGACACGAGTTAAGCGGAGTGAGTAATCGGTTGCTGGAAAATGTCCGCAAGCAGATAGGGTTCATTTTTCAAGCTCATAATTTGTTAGGTTCCCTAACCGCAAACCAAAATGTGCAAATGTCTTTGGTGCTGAATGATGCGATCGCAATGGAAGAAGCGCAAGAGCGATCGCAAGCAATATTAGAGCAAGTGGGACTGCAAAAGCGGATTCATTCTTATCCGCACCAGTTATCGGGTGGACAAAAACAACGAGTGGCGATCGCACGGGCTTTGGTAAATCGACCCCAACTGATTTTGGCAGATGAACCAACAGCAGCGCTAGACAAAGCCAGTGGTCGAGATGTGGTGGAATTGATGCAAAAACTGGCAAAGCAGCAGAATTGTACAATTTTGCTAGTAACCCATGACAATCGGATTTTAGATATTGCCGATCGGATTGTTCATCTAGAAGATGGCCGTTTAGCATCGCCTACAGAGCAAGCAATTCTAGACATTGAGAGTACAACGACCTCATTAGTTAAAGCAAAGAAAGAGGAATTGAGCCGCAAGATCCAAGAATTAACCATCCCTCAATTTTTGAGTTTGCTTCAAAAGCTCAAAGAAGAATTTGAACAAGTTTTGCAAGCAATGGATATTCTCAGCGAGCAAATGCTAGAAGCAAATATTGAGGAAGTGATTAGGGCTTTAGCCTTGAAAATCGCCCAAATTATGGCTGCGGATCGAGCTACTATCTTTGTCGTTGATGAGGTAAAAAATCAGCTCTGGGCTAAGGTTGTCCCCAATGAAAACGAAGAAGCATTAGAAATTTTCCTACCGATGAATGGTAGCATTACTGGTTATGTTGCCACAAAGGGTGAAAGTATGAATGTAACTGATGCTCAGAACGATCCTCGGTTCTATCGAGAAATCGATCGAGTCACTGGATATCATACTCGTAATATCCTTTGTTTGCCGATGTTCAATAGCAGAAATCGAGTGTTTGCAGTGGTGCTTTTAACCAATAAATTAGGAGATACTTCCTTTGATGCTAATGACGAAAGTCAGTTCTGCGAACTAACTACACCCCTAAGTGTCATATTAGAAGGCAGTCTTTCAGTGCTGGAACAATATCGATCGCGAGTGATTCAGAATTTGCAGTTGTAGAATTGATATAAGGAAAAGATTATGGCTTTCAGTGCCACACTAAAAATTAGCAATGATGTCGCTAAAATCACTTTGTCTGGAGAATTGGATGCCATGACTGCACCGATTTTCAAGATAGAGGTAGAGAAAGCAGTAGCTGAACATCCAAAACACCTCGTGTTGTTGATGGAAGACTTAGAATATATGGCCAGTGGGGGTCTGCGGGTACTTATTTTTGCCAAACAAACAATAGATGCGGCTGCGGATATTTACATAGTTGCTCCCCAGGAAATGGTATTAGAAACACTCAAAAAAACTGGATTCGATCAAAGCGTGCTTATAGTCGATGAATATGTCGCTTCGCTCTAATTCAAAAGACATCTCCGAAAACAGTCAAAGCCTTTCTATGGCTCTCAAGTCAAACCCATGCCCGATTCAGAAGACCCAAAGCAAGTCTCCAGCAACGACTTACGCAATTCCCAGTTTGGCGGTGGGTTGATTAACACTGACACAGTGAATGCTGGGCAAATTGGCGGCGACATCTACAACATTCACCTTGGGCAGCAGACGGCGGTATCAGGTAATTCAGTCCAATCCCAGAATCAACGCCAGCGATCGCTTTCTAAAAGAGACTCACTCGAAAAAGCCTACACCCTTCAAAGCCAGAAAGTTGCAAATCGACGAACAGCGTTGGTTATTGAAACCGATGTATCCCGCAAGTTTCAATACGAACAACAGCTTCAGGCAGAGGAATGCACACCGGGGGAGCTTGGTGACAAGTTGGATGCAACGAAGGCATGTGCTTGTTCATTTTGAATCAGCAAAGATTCAACTTGATATATAGCTGATTGCACAAAATTTCATCATTTTTAGATTTAAAGTTAGCTAGGCAATGGAGATGATTGTGTGATTTTTAGTGCCTCCGCATGAGTATAGAAAACTCGATCAGTTCTTTTTCCTGATTGGATAGTTCAGCATGGGGAAAAGCGACCCCTTGCAGATATCTTGAAGCGCTCGCTCATATTCAAGTTAGTAGTTATTGGTTGCTCCTTTGTTACATATTGGGACAGGTTGGCATATCATCTCCAACGAGTAGCCTTGCGAGACTGGGCAACGCCTCACCGTAAGTTGGGTGAATGTGAACCGATTGTTCGAGTACCTGCCACGTTGCTTTAGCTTCCATCAGCGACAAAAAGACATGCACGAGTTCAGCCGTTTCGTATCCAACCAGCGTTGCTCCTAAAATCAAATTTGTATCGGTGTCGATGACCATGCGGTAGAAACCCAGATCGTGCCCCCACTCAATGCTACGGGCGATGTAAGCCATTGGTAGGGTGACTTCGCGGGCAGCAATGCCCTGTTTGTGAGCCTGCTCTAGCGTCATCCCTACCCGGCCCACTTGTGGCTCTGTGTAAACGGCATAGCCTAACACCCGATCGTTGCGTGTCCGATGTTCGCCACACAGAATGGCTTTCAAGCGACGATAGTCTTCCCAAGAAACATGGGTAAAAGCAGGCTGCTTGGCAGCGTCCCCGATCGCATAAATTCCAGGGCAAGTCGTTTGAAACTGATCATCGATTTTAATAAAACCCTGTGCATCTAATTCAACGCCTGTCACCACAGAATTTAATGCCTGAGTATTCGGTTTGCGTCCAGTCGCAATCAGCAATGCTTCTCCATCGAGTACTTCGCCATTATTCAGCGTTAGGGTAAACACACCGTTGGTATAAGCAACTTGCTGAACCGTCACATTGAAATGCAGTCCAATTCCGTCTTGCTCAAAGGCATCAGCAAGCACAGCACTGACATCGGATTCTTCTTGAGCCAGCAGCCGATCGCCCCGCACAATCAATTCGGTTTGGCTCCCTAAACGCGCCATTCCTTGCCCTAACTCTAGGGCAATATAGCCACCGCCGACTACGAGCAAGCGGGGCGGAATCTGCTGCAAATCAAAGAAATTTCGGTTGGTCAGATAAGGCGTTCCAGCTAAACCAGGAATATCAGGAATAGTAGAGGATGTTCCTGTGTTGATAACAATGATCGGAGCCTCCACAGCCACACCTCCTCCGCTTACAGTTCGCTCTCCGGTGAAAGCAGCTTCAGCGCAGACAACTCTAACTCCTGCACTGTCTAGTCGCCGTTTGACACCCTGGTTAAACTGGCTGCGAATGCTACGCACACGCTCCATCACTGTAGAAAAATTGACTTCAAGGAGCGCGTGTATGCCTAGCTTTGCGGCTTGTCGAGCGCGACCTGCGGCGTGGGCAGCAGCTAGAAAGGCTTTAGAAGGTGTACAGCCATAGTTGATGCAACTGCCGCCCAACGCATCGCGCTCAAACAGAACGACGTTCTTCCCTGCTTTGGCAAAGTCAGCTGCGAGGGGAACTCCGCCCTGACCGCTGCCAATCACAATCACATCTGCTGTTTCCATTGTTACCTCGGTTGATAGTTGGTCATTACAGTTTGTCGAGTACGACTGGCTTTAATTAAATCGGCTTCTCTCTCCACACTAACGCAGTGACCTAAATGCCACGCGGATCTCTTCGGCAAAGAGTTTCGGCTGTTCCCAGTCCGCAAAGTGACCGCCCTTGCAAGGCGCGATCGCAGCCTTGAGATCATCCGGATCAGATAGCGTGTTGGCATCAATCATGATCGGGTCGGACGGATTGGAACCCGTGAGGCGCAAGCGACCTCGGTTTTTGGGATGGGCGACTGCCCCGAATAACGTCCAGCCTGCATCGGGTAAGCCAAACCGGGCGACATTCTCGGCAGTGGATTTTGGCACTTCAGCCTGACAGACAAATAGATTTGGACTGTCCAGCCCGGACTGGTCGCCCTTGAAAAAGATGGCTTCGGACAGGTTGTTTCGGGGTGTGATCGCTTCTCCTGATATTCCCAAACACAATCAAATGCCACATGGTCTTGAAAATTTTGCCCCACACCGGGAAGGTGCTGCACGACCGGAATTCCCAAACGCTGCAACTCAGCCTCATCGCCATATTCTCAATAAAAACAGGTTTATTTCGTCGCGATCGCATCCCGAAATACCCTATTTCCGTTCTTGATTTTAGCACCTCACAAAATCGCATTGCTCCCGTCTGTTACCCACTTTAAAGAATTATGTCGAGACACTCCGTGCCAGACATAAAACGTCCTTGTGACAAGCCCCCGACTTCAGTCAGGGTAAACTTGCGATAGCGTTAACCAAATTCGGCGCTTTTTTGTCCCCGGCTTCTAACAAGCCACAAAACTTGTGGCTCTTGTCTTTATCCCCGTTACAAAACTGTACTTCTGACTTGCGACTTCTTTAATTGCGATTTGGCTTGACTGGCAGAGCTTTCACATCAACGTAACATCGAATGAAACAGACAACCCCCGCAGTCACCTTCCTTAGATGTTGCTAACAAACTTTTTGACGTAATTAGAGTTTCTTTTGAGCAGTAACTTTTACTCAGCATTGGCTCAACGTCGTGCTATCCATGTACAGCACTCTAAAACGCTGTTTGGCGCAGTTCTGGAAATACTTTGGAGACTTTATTCAGAAGATAATCGCCATAAGTTCCGTGAAATTCATGGACACTAGCTTTATCCCAGCGATCGTTTTGATCGTCATTCACTACTATGCCGTTGAGTTCAATGGGTTTGACTTCAATGTTGAAATTGGGATCAAAGAAGAATGGAAATGACAAGCGATTACTTGTTGATCGGTTCTGAACGCGGTGGGGTGTTGAGCGATACAGTCCTTGTGTCATACGATCGAGCATATCCCCAATGTTGCATACGAATGAACCAGGAATAGGAGGTGCATCTATCCAACCAGACTTTAATTTGACTTGTAATCCACCGACATCATCTTGTTTTAGTATAGTCAATACTCCATAATCTGTATGTTCGCCAACGCCCCATTTAGATTCAGATAATGATGAATTAGGAGGGTAATTGAAAATCCGAAATAATATCAATGGGTTTTTCGTATAAAGGTCTGCAAAGTAGGACTTTTCTAACCCCAAACTTAGAGCAATACCAGCCATTAGGGCGTGTCCAAGTCTGGTCATTGAGTCTATATAATCCAGCACTGTTTCCCGAAATTGGGGAATATTAGATGGAAAAAGATTTTGACCGTGCATTGGTACACCAGTTTTCACAAGTGGGTGGTCTGATTCTAGTTCTGTACCAAAGTAAATACCTTCTTTTAAGTCCGGTCTACCTGATGTCAACTCATTACCCACGGGGAAATATCCCCGCCATGCTTTACCACCAAGAGCCATACGAATCTTCAGTTTGGTTTCTACATCCTGCGCGAAAAACTGTTGGCTGAGATGTTCTAACTGCTTTTGTAGTTGCTCATTAACTCCATCCAATTTCCATATTCTTCATCCTGGATACTGATATCCACAATTACATAGTTTGTGCTACTTGATACTGTAATTTTATCAGCTAAACAATAAGGCTCAAAAACTGATGGAGCAACTACAGTTTTAAGGAAACGAAACATTAATTGTCGCGTCCCCCAATTCGCCATCTATAACATGATGTCGAAATACTTTTCTAGAACTTCCTTGGGTTCACCTCGAAAGTCTCCATAGCTGTAGGTAAAAATTGCGTTTGTTGCACTCAGTTGTACACGGCTCGATAAACTACTTATATATGCTTGTTCTGATGTAGTTAATGGTCGGTCTAATGCCTAAGAAAAACGAGGTAAAATCGGAAACATCTACCATTGTAGTATCGCCACTTTCAGATGCAGCAGAACCCCAACTCGTAGGAAATGCTGAAGATGTGGCTCAACCAATGGAAAATTCCCTGGATAGTGATGACATCTTAAACTCACTCAAAACCATGACGATCGGGTGATAGTAACCTATAGCCTTACTCTTGAATATCAAATGACAATAGTTATACACTAACATTAACTAAATCAACATCAGCAAGCCATATTGTTCTGCTTTGGGTAGACACTTCTTCTAAAGTTGGGGAGCGCCACTCTACCCCATAAAGCCAATTATCTTTGAGACTAAAAATTCCTTGAATAATACGGCGTGTCGGTCGTTCACCGAAATCAACCTCAACTATGTCCCCCAATCTAAAAGCTGGAGTAGAAACAGTGGACTTTTCTAGTACATTTGTTGTATGAAATTCTTGTTCAGCTAAGTAGAGAGTTTCATTCTGGCAAACAATTGCATAAATCCATTCTTGTCCTGACCACTCAACACCACAGCAATAACCTGATAAGTCTGAGATTGGCAACAAAACTTTTTCTAACATTCTCACTGCTAGTGGATGCATTTCCTTACCCCACCAAGGAGAAATATGCCAACAGGATTCTAAGGCGGTAATTTGGTTAATCATCTGGGAATGTAGTTCTCTTTTTTATACATACACTCTCTTGGAGCAGTCTGATCCGGAATATAATTTAAATTTCGGGAAGCTAACGCAACAGATGGGGATTCAAACCCAATCAATTCGAGAGCCTTCCAATTTGAGAAGACTTTACTGATTCAGTAATTCGTAACTAAGATAAAATTGTTTTGGCAGTGGCGATCGCCTGCTCCACACTCTCCACAATATAAATATTTTCTGGCGACAGTTTTTTAAAGAAAAGTTGACTTTCTTCATCATTATTCAACAAAATTACTTGCTTATTTGCTTTCAAAGCTAGAGCAATTTCTGAAGCGGTTCCTGCACCCATTCCGCAAGCAATTACCAAATCACTGGTGAGAACGTTAATATTGTTTCTAGAATTACCCATGTCTGTGAAAATAGCAATATCCACCCAAGAGGACATACCATCCTGATTCTCACCCGGAAGAATACCAATAGTTAAACCATCAGCAGATTTTGCACCTTTACTTACTGCATCCATTACCCCTACATTTCTACCACCAGTGAGCAAAACCCATCCTTGTTTGGCAATTACTTGACCCAATATATAAGCATTTTGTAAATCATTTGCTGTCGCATTTTCTCCTCTCCCCATAACCCCAATAATAATTTTTCGCATAAAATTTCAGATGATACTGTTTTTGGGCGACAAGTCAAAGCTGTCTCCCTAAAAGGGCTATTGACTGAGACGTTGGGAAGACAGCAATCACGCTCAAAGGGCAGTGAGGCGAACGCGCTTCACTTTAATAGTTTTTTGCCTGCTCATCCAAAAAACACCATAACCACTGTTCTCCTAACTCAGCCAAGCTAATTACTGAATGTCCAGTTTCTTCATCTTGTTGCCAGTAAAGCACGTTATTTGTGTAATATTTATAACTCAATATTTACCTTCCCCCTACCGTTGCCATATCCTGCCTTAAGAACAGCAAGCGCTACGGTTTTGCAGTATATAGTCCGAGTAAACAGTGTTATTTGTATTAGCAGATTCAGTAAGAGTATATCTTTGAATATACCCATATATGAATATGCTTTACTCCTTTCATCTCAGCAATTAGATACTTGTTCAAGATTTATCTGAGTATTTTTGGGAATTATTGGAATTTTAGTGCTGTGTTTCCGACTTTACTGGATGAACCGCTACAGACGTTTAGACAAGCTTTTACAGTCGCCTAATCGGGAATTACATCCAAGTAAACAGGATGTAATTCAAGTATTACAAATTGGGTTAATTGTCAGTTTTATAGGGCTATTGTTAGCTTTTTTAGCATCTGAAGTGACTGTTATTGCTGTATTAGCGAAAACCCTAGCTCTGCCTCAAACAATAGCAGTCTATAGACCTGAAAATGTCATTCGGTCTCTAGATATTTTTGTGGTTTTGGCAAATGTCAATCTGATTGGCGCTCACTTTGTCGGAGGCGCTACTTCCCTTGGGCTGCTTAACTGGTTAGAGCAATAGTCAGTAAAATGATACACTTAAAAAAAATTCTTTGTATATTTTTAACTGGACAATTGCTGTTCGATTTCAAAAGCCCTGAGAAAAATCCAGGGCTTTATTTACAGAGAGTTTATTAAATACTGCACCCTGACATTTTGCAAAAGTTCCTTTTGCAAGATGTCTTAATTAGGCACTGAGCCAATCCAACCCCCTCACAAATCCAAAGGCATCAATTTGTAAAACTATACAGTTTTGACATATTTATCACACAACATTGACATAAGTGTAAATAAAATCTTAAAAAAGAAAGAACTCTTAATTAATGAACTAATCTATTGGAATTCGAATAAGTCAAAAACTTAACTGACTTAATTACACACAGTTGAGTCGGAAAAAAATAATCATTTGAATTTTACTTCTAGTATTTCTCAATTATGAACCTTAACCCTAACCTCAAAGATATACCCCCAAATTCTCCCCGCCGTCAAATTCTCAAAACTGCTCTTACCTTTGTGACTGGCGGAAGCACGACATCATTGGTTTCTTTTTTGATGCCTAAATCCACAAAACCAGCACAAGCAATTGTTGTGCAACGACCAAATGAGTTTGAGCTTGAGGGCAAAAGCACTCAGATAAAGTATTCAATTCTCAATGAAGTTTCACAGCTTGATTACAGAACACAAAACATTTACCAGCATTTTAGTGGCGAGCAAATTCAGACATTAGATACTGATATTGGTACACTACTGACGGTAATTATTAGCAAACCACCAAACCCTGACATTGGAGGAAATATAGTCAAACTGAGCTTCTTGTTACCAATTATCAATCTAGCTATCGGCAAAAAAGAAACTTCCTTCATTACTGAAGCCATTTTGACGACTCAAAAAACATCAGGATTTATCCGTACTCCCCTGTTTGGACAATTACAGTCATATCAGACTTTAGCGCTCAGAGGAACCGCTAGATACCACTAGTACCACAAGGCGGAATTCAAAATAATTATTAATTTATCATTCATAATTCCTAATTAAAGTTTGATTCCCCTGCCTCCTTTGCAACGCCAGCTTACCCATTTCACTGTTAGAGCATTGCTCCCCCCCCCGATATTTTGTGCTGCTGCCTTTGTTTTCCTGTTGTTAGCCACCATCCCTCCATAAATTTAGTTCGCCATAAACATTGATATCAAATGTAAATTCAATATCAATGTAGTTCTTGCGATATCCTGTGGGCAAAGGTGCAAAAGGTGCAGCTCGTTGTATCGCATTCATTGCTACTTCATCAGTCACACGAAATCCAGAGGTTTGTACAATATTGAGATTGTTAACTTCACCTGAACGATTAATAGTGAAGTTAAGCACCGTTCGCCGATTAGACTGGCTCATTCCTGGTAGCCACTGCTGCTGAACGCGTTTCTTTAATTTGTTTAAGTAAGAGGTGAGGTCTACATCTTGACTGCTGGCATCAACACCAGAAGTCCCAATGCGATCGCGGTTGGAATTAGGCACAGCTGCAAGTTGATCGCCGCGATAATTCTGACTAGATACACCCACAGTACCACCCAACAAACTTGCCGCACCTGTTTTTAGAGATGACTGAGCTTGAGTCGGTGTTTGCCCACTGAATCCAACTCTCGACTGCCTTAACTTTTTCGGATTCTTGGGTACTGGTAGTGTCGTAGCTCTTTCAAATGCTGTTTTTCCCAACTGGGCTGGCTGTGGTCTAGTCACGGGTGCTACTGCAATTTTCTTAGAATTAGGTAGTTGTGCCGTGGTTGAAGGTGCTGAAGGTATTTGTTTTGGGTTAAGTACTAAAGGTGTTGTCAAAGGTGCTGTTTTCAGATGCGGAACTGGCTGTGCCGTAGTAATCGGTGCTACTGCAATTTTTTGAGAGTTAGATACTTGCGCTGTAGTTGCAGATGCTGAAGGTATTTGCTTTGGATTGGGTGCTGTTTTAAAAAATGGAACTGGCAGTGGTGTGGTCATTGGTACTACTGCAATTTTTTGAGAGTTAGATACTTGTGTCTTGCTTGCAGATGCTGATGCCGTTTTTGGAGATTTGAATTGCGGTTGTTGACCAGATCGATTTGGTAATTCCGTTTTCTGCTGCTGCCGTCCTGTCTGGAATACCTTGAGAGGAGATGAGACTGTTAAGTCAAAAGAACGCTCGTTATCGGCTTTCTGTCCTACCAGATTCGCTGACTTCACCACAGAAATAGGTCTTTTTGGCAAAGCTTTACCGCCAGCAAGAGAATTTTTGGTAGCCCTCAATGAGGAAGGAGAAGTTATGTCTGTTTTCTGAGGAGGAACTTCAACTATCTCGATTGGAATCTCTTGGCTAATTTCTTGCTTCGGCTCATGCATCAAAGCTCTGTACCAATATTTGCTCCCCACTAAAAAAATAGAGTGTAGCAGGATAGAAGTAACTACACCTTGCACCATATCGAGAGGGCGCACACTCCGATGGTACAGAAATTTATCAAATGAAGCCATGTGATTGTACTTTCTTTAATAGCATCCTCAGCAGTCTATTTATAGAGTACAAGTTTCTGTTATTTTCGGTTGTATATAATTCCTCGCACAAGCAGGGAGGCTCTTGAGGTAAGGGAAGAGAAATAAATAAGTGTATAAGTAATCTATTTCAGTAGTAAAAAATACGCTTATTTATCTCTTTACTTCCCCAGCAAGAACTGCCTATTTCACGAGGATCTCACTTTTTCGCGTTGCTCTCCTGGCTATCTTGTATCTAAGACTACCTAAAAATTCTGCGGTGGGAGTGGCTGCCCTTGGCTCTTTGGAACATTAACTACGTTTAAAGCTTTGGCAATTGCAATAACGTCATTATCTAATATTTGAGCTTTAGGATTGCCAGGACAACTGATGTCTTGCGACTGCTGATCGGCTAACTTAATGGTAGTTATTGTACCAAAAGAAACAGATTTTACGCAACTTTGTTGAACTGGTAAATTAGATAAAGGTTCAGCAATCTTCACGTCACGAAAGAACTTTTTTGTGAGTTTTTGGGACAATTTACCTTGATGAGAGCCTTTCCCATCAACATAATTAACTTCTCCAGTCGGTGATACGTAAATCCGGTATCCAATCGTATTTGTAGAACCACTATTGACGATAATTGCAACGTTTAAGGGTACAAGTGCCATTGCTAATTGAGACGAACAAAGCAAAAATGATACACCTGCTAACCCTAGTAAGCTGTGAGAAAAAATCCGATTCATATAATAAATTTCCTCATTCTCATTTATGAGTCTTGATTGTCAAAATTTTATCACCTTTGTCTCGATAAATTTCTTTCATTTCCTGACTTTAAACAAGCTTTTCAGTTCAAAATTTTAGTCATACTTTTGTTATAAGTTTGTCATCTTTATGTCAAGTTAATATGAAATAATTAAACTCCTCCAGCTTACGTCTATGGCAGTTTTTTATTGCACGCTAGAAGCTAGATTCACAACTGTACCCAATGGTGAATTGTCAGATGTGCGTTCTCCAGTTATTTCTTCAGTTACCTCTGTCATTGCTCCAAATGGAACACTATTGTTGATTACTCGTGTTCGAGACACAGAAGCTGAACTCTCTGCCCCACCTTGGCCATTATCAGCTCGCCTACCTAACTGTACTATCCCCTTCAATAGCAGAATAATTAGTTGATTATTATTGGTATTAATAGTTATTATTCGGGTTTGCCGAACCAAAAAATTAGAGGAAACCGTAATCTTTTTTAATGCCTACAATGGTACGGCAATCATCAATTATTTGGTGATAAAAACCGAATGTACAGGAGTTTTAAGCATATTTATTATGAATACATAAGCACCAAAGCAAGTGCAAAAACGATAAAACAAGAACTGAATTTTTCTGAGAAAGAGTTATGGCACTAGTTCGTTACAACCCCTGGCAAGAATTGAACGCTTTTGAACGTCACATCAACGGCTTATTTGGAGATACCAGAGTACCATCTGCACGATTTAACAGAGATTTTATCAGAGTTCCTGCGGCTGAACTACAAGAAACTGATGATGCTATTCATTTGAAGCTAGAACTACCAGGGCTGGAAGCTAAAGATTTAGATATTCAAGTCACCGAAGACGCTGTTCACATTAGCGGTGAGCGCAAGTCTGAAACAAAAACAGAGGAAAAAGGTGTTACTAGAAGTGAGTTTAATTACGGGAAATTTAAACGCGTAATTCCTCTATCAGTTCGGGTTCAAAACACTAAGGTTACGGCAGATTATAAAAATGGTATCTTGAATCTAATATTGCCTAAAACTGAGCAAGAAAAGAACAAAGTTGTCAAGGTTAATCTTGAACAACCTGCTGCATAGAGTGAAACTACTCTACCTCCAATGATTCATTGAAATAGCTAAAAGCCCAGTTATGAGATGACTGGGCTTTTTTGTATGCGATGTCTAAGACGATTGGTGTCGCTTGGATTTCCTCTCTACTCTACGAGACGCTACTCGCGTTCGCTTACCGCAGAGCGAGTAAAAATTCAAATTTTAGTGGACGAGCTTGGCGCTCACGCAATTCACGAGCCTTTTGTTCACAGGCTTGGCGTGAACATTATTCTGCTCAAAGGGTGAGGAATCGTTTTCCCGAATGCTTGATACTTGAGTCAAGAATAGCAAAAACTATTAAAACAACTAAGTGATGAAATCCGATCGATTAGAGATGCAAGACCCCCGGCAGCAATATCCCGCTCCGCCCTTTCCTCAACAACCGCAGCCCGTACCAGGACTTGCTCAAAAGATGCAGCTCCAACCGGATCACGGTGAGCAGAGCTACATTGGATGTGGAAAGCTTGCAGGTCGGAAGGCATTGGTCACTGGAGCTGATTCTGGTATCGGGCGTGCTGTTGCGATCGCATTTGCGCGGGAAGGTGCTGATGTCGCTATCGGCTATCTTAAGAGCGAAGAGGCTGATGCTCAAGAGGTGATCCAATTGATTGAACAATCAGGGCGCAAAGCGGTTGCGCTTCCGGGTGACATCACCGACGAGCATTTTTGCCAAAAGCTGGTGACAGATGCAGTGCAATCTTTGAACGGTTTAGATATTCTGGTGAACAATGCTGGCGCACAGACATCTTACCCATCAATTAGCGATATCACGACTGAGCATTTCGATAAAGTGATGAAGACAAACCTCTATGCGCTATTTTGGATTACCAAAGCTGCCATTCCACATCTTTTGCCTGGAGCATCAATTATTAACACCACTTCGATTCAGGCATATCAACCTTCAGCGAGTCTGCTTGACTATGCGATGACCAAAGCTGGCATTGAGAATTTCAGTAAATCTCTCGCCAAACAGATGATCCACAAGGGAGTGCGCGTTAATGCAGTCGCACCTGGTCCATTCTGGACACCGCTACAGCCGAGTGGTGGTCAGACCCAGGATAAGATCGAGAAATTTGGTTCTGAAGTTCCCCTCGGAAGACCTGGGCAACCCGTGGAAATTGCTCCTGTGTATGTGTTGCTTGCTTCCCAAGAAGGCAGCTACATCACCGGAGAAGTTTATGGTGTAACAGGGGGCATCGGGATTGCCTAGTTAAAAAGACATCTTGGCAAAAGTTACTTTTGCTTTCCGGTTGGGGTGCATGTTAAAGGGGAAGGGAAAATTCTATCCCTTTACCTCTTCCCCCTTCCCCTTTTCCCCTGCCCCAAATCCTTTACTTCGTGGGGGCCCCACCTTCCCCCTTACCCTTTTCCCCGCTTTCGTCACGAAAGCGAACTACTACGCTAAAATAACCATTCTCCGCAGCCGCTCAGGAAAGCAGAATATAACTAATGGCTAACCTCAACCTGATTTCAGAACATAAAAGCTTTGGTGGCAAACTCGGTTTCTACAGTCATCACTCCTCCACCTGTAACGCTGAAATGCGCTTTAGCATCTATCAACCACCACAAGCAACTCAAAATCCTGTACCGATTCTCTATTTCCTCTCTGGATTAACTTGCACGGAAGAGAATTTTATGGCGAAGGCGGGAGGAGTGCAACGCTTTGCCGCTGAGTACGGTTTGATATTGGTCGCACCAGATACCAGTCCGCGTAATACTGGCATTGCAGGTGAGGATGATGACTGGGACTTTGGCACTGGTACAGGTTTTTATGTTGATGCTACAGAAGAACCGTGGCGTCAAAACTACCAAATGTATAGTTATATCGTCCAGGAATTACCTGCTTTAATTACTGCAAATTTCCCCACCCAACCTAATAAACAAGGCATTTTCGGTCATTCGATGGGCGGACATGGGGCACTTGTCTGTGCAATGAGAAACCCAGAACTCTACAAATCAGTATCAGCCTTTGCACCAATCACTGCACCTATGCGTTGTCCTTGGGGTCAAAAGGCTTTTAGTGGTTATCTTGGCAGCAATCAAGAAAATTGGCGTGCTTATGATGCTAGTGAATTAGTCAAGCAAGTAGGTTATCACAGTTCAATTCTTATTGATCAAGGGACTTGTGATAAATTTTTAGCTAAACAATTACTGCCAGAGGTGTTTAAGCAAGTTTGTACAGATGTTAACCAGCCGCTAAACTTGCGTTACCAAGAAGGCTATGACCACAGTTATTATTTCATCGCCAGTTTTATTGAAGATCATATCCGCCACCATGCGAGCGCTTTTAAAAAACTAGACCGGAAAACAGGAATTCAGATTTGACACTTTTCTTAAGTTTTATATTGTAGTTAAACAATGCAGTTATTTAAATTGCCAAATATGTATAGTACTATCCTCATTGCTACTAGCAAGGGTTTTACCATCCCGGCTCAGAGCAAGCCCTAAAACCGAACTGGAACCATCTCTCCATGTGTGCAATAGTTTTAAAGTCTCTAAGCTCCACAGTTTAATAGTGCCATCATAATTGCCGCAAATCAGAATTTTCCCATCGGGGCTGATGGCAAGCGATTCAACTGAACTAAAATTATCAGTAAACTCATGCAGCAGTTTTCCACTTTGAAGATTCCATAACTTCAGGGTACTGATTGCACGATTTCGAGAAACTAGCTGACCAAAACTACCAGTAACAAGCTTTTTGCTATCTGGAGTAATGGCAATAGCATCAACTCCGGTTTTGTGCCCTTTGAGAATATGGCGTGTTTTTTTAGTTTGCAAATCAATCAGCCTAATTGTATTATCATCGCCACCCCCAGCACTTACAAGGGTTTGCATATCAGGGCTAAATGCAACTTTACTCACAAATCCTGAGTGTGCAGCAATACTATCAAGCAGCTTAAGCGTGTGTAAATCCCAAAGCTTGATTGTGCCATCGTCATTGCCACTAGCAATCAATTTACCATCTGAACTAATCGCAATGGTTTCTACTGGTTGGGTATGCCCACTGTCGCCCTTTAGCATAAGGAAAGTGCGTAAATCCCAAACCTTCATTGTTGGGGTGCTTATCCCACCAGTTACAATCCTCTTGTCATCTGGACTAATCGCAATTGAAGTAACACCATCTGAGTGAGCGTTTAAACTACGCAACAATTTTCCAGTACGTAAATTCCAGACTTTAATTGTATCATCTCTACCTCCACTGATCAGGGTTTGCCCCGAAGAACTAATCACGACTGCTCGAACACCAAAAGTCACTTTTTTATGCCCAGTCAGTGTGTGAACAAGTTGAATCTGTGGTTGGGACTGAGTAATTTTACTCATGTCTATAGGAAGATTTGAACTAGAAGAATGTATATCAATAACAGTGATGTTTACTGCAATTGCTAAAACTATAATGACTGGTCTGGATTTGAGAAAATTCAATAATTTCATGGTGCCCAGGAACGCAATTACATAACATGGTTCCCATTTGATGGGACGCGATCGCAGCTATTTGGAAATCATTAGGGCCTATTGGAGTACCTTTTGCGAATAATTCTGCACGAATTCTACCGTAAGTGAGGGCAGCGACAGCTTAAAATTAAAAGTACATCATCCTCTAAGAGATACTGTCCATACACCTAAGAAATGTAACTTTATGCAGATAGAGCAGGTAGAAAAAGAGATAACCACGATTCGTTTGAGTCAAGAAGAAGTGGTAATTATAAACAATGCTTTAAATGAGGTATGCAACGGATTATATCTGAACGAGTTTTCGACTCGAATAGGTGCGTCAAGGGCAAATGTGGAGAAGTTACTTTTCCAAATAGGGAAAATCATTGATGCAATGAAGTAGATAAATTATTTAGCTCAACAAGCTCGGTCTTTTTACTGAGTTAAATAAATTTGCTTCTTACCTTAAGTTATTGTAGTATTGCAATCCATTTGAAGGTACAAACATTGTACCTGCGTCGGAATTAGCTGGATCAACAATAAATACAGTGCCTTTGTTAGAACTAGTACCGGGTAAATAATGAGACGGATTTATGACTCCCCAGAAGGCTCTTTTCCCCTGTCCAAAAGGTTTTGACTGTGCATTTGTTGCCTTGGAGTTAAGGATATCTTTAGCAATTTTTGTCATAACACGCTGTGTTGGGCTATGGCTAAGAGTAGCGATAAAAAAGGTCGAGCATAATTACTCGGCTGAAGATTTAGACCTAAAGTTTTTATTTTCCCTTTCCCTGCACATACTTGTGCAGCATGAACTGCTTCATGAATTAGAGTCTGAGTACCAATATGTAGCTCAAAAACTACTGGGCTAATCCAAATTTTTTTGTCAGCCTCTCTCAATAATCCATAAGCTCCTCGCTTTGGTGGTAGCTCAATTATTATCTGGAACCCTTGATTTTCTAATTGGTTTTTTAAATTAATAAATTTTGGTTCGAAAGTAGGCAATTGTGAAATAAATAAGAAAGAAGTTAATAGTAAGGTTTGGATCATTTTGATAAACAACAGGAGATGCTCCAAGAAAAGGCATCACGAAGGCAGGTGTTGGTGCAGCGATCGCGCTTTTTTTACATCTGCAATTCAACACTCACATTCTCCCTGCCGTTGCCATACCCTGTCTTTATAAGAGCGAGGGCTACGGCTTTGCAGTGATTGGATTGCTAGTGGTAAAGCAATTTATCTATGGCGCTACTTTTTCTTTAAACTGTTTCCCAGCAGAAAACGCAGGCACAATGGTAGCTGGGATAGTCATTGGTTTATTGGTTTTGGGATTACGCCCTTCGCGTTCGGAACGATCGCGCCGCTCAAATGAGCCAAACCCTACCAGCGTTATCTTCTCTCCATTGGCTACAGCTTCAATAATTACTGACAAAAAAGCACTGATGACTTCATCAGCTTGCTTGCTTTTTTATGATGTTGGTCTTTGCTGCTACAGCATCCACTAATTCGCCTTTGTTCATAAATCACCCTGAAGTCTTGTCTTGAAAAGTTGGGCGCACGGAAACCGTGACGCACTCTGCTAAAAGCTAGTTTAAAAAAGTATGAACGTTTCACCTAGATATTTCTAATTAACCTTTTTTAGCCGACAGGCAAAGCATTTAAAAGCTTGCTGTCCAGAAAGATTATCGTAGTACTGCTGATCTATCAAAGTATTAGCTCCTTCATAATAAGGTGTTCCCAACTCTTCTGCCATTTTTTGCCCAGGTCCAAACCAATTAGGAACAAAAATAGTGTCCTCTCGAATTCCTGACCAAATCAATGCAGTGCCAATGATTGAGCCTCTGGGGCTTTCAACTATGATTTCATCACCATTTTTAATACCTGCTTTTTTTGCTGCCTGTGGATGGATTTGTACTAGGCGAACACCATTTATTTGCTTGCCTGTATAAGTCCAGTGGGTTACAGAGTGAAAATGAACTACACTCGATCTACCAGTCATTCCCATCAGTGGGTACTGCTTGTGTACCTCACCAGAAGAGATTTTTCCTAATTTGACGTTTTGAGTTAGAGCCTGCGGATTCACTGGATTTTTTACCAACTCAGATGCATACTCAATAGTAGGATGCTTACCTGTTACCTCTGGATGGGTATAAAAGCTTGGCAGAGCAGAGTGCCCAGCTTCAGCTAGCCGAGTTTGCAATTCGGGAGTGTAAATTTCTACTTTGCCACTAAGAGTCAGGAATCGCTTACCAATATTATTAGGATTAAGAGCTGATGCGGCTTCATACCAAGAGGGATGATCCAAGTAAAGTGTGCTGACACCAGGATGATTCACTGTTGGGCAAGGCCAGCGCAAAGGTTCTGTTCTTTGAGATAGCCTTTGTTGAGTCATGCCTCCCATTCCTGGAGTATTCCTTAAAAAAGTTGCCCACAGATTGCTATAGTCTTTCCAAGAATCAGGAAAGTTATCTGTCCAGTATTCTGGCGGATTGCGTTTGTCTAATTTCGCTGTGGCGTGTGCTAAATCAATCCAGATATGCCAATCTGGTTTGGACTCACCTACCGGAGTAACCACTTGTTCTTGCCAACGGATTGCTCGATCGTCCCGTCGCATATAAACGGTTTCCATTTCAAAACCACTGGTTACGGGCAAAATAATATCAGCATAGTACGCTGACTCTTCCATAAACAATCCAGTGTAAACATAAAATTCTAATTGCCGATAAGCCTGTTGTACTTTAATTGTGTCTGAACAAGCTAACAGAGGATTCCCCTGAGTAACGATCGCTTTAAGCTGATAAGGTTTACCTGAAATAATCGATTGGGCAAAATAATCTGGCCCAACTGGTAGTGCAATATCTTTGCTAGGTGTTTTACCAATAATAGCTGGCAAATTCAATTCCCCTGGCCAAGTATTGTGCATGAAATTGCAACCACCGCCATTAATCCCAATATTGCCTGTAATTGCAGCTAGGAATGTCAAACAACGGTAAGTGTCAAAAGCCCCTAATTGATGAGAAATCCCAGCGTTGCAGAAAATAGCAGCAGGCTTAGTTTTGGCATAAGCCTCAGCTAGAAGCCTAATCTTTAATGCTGGAACATCCGTTACAATTGCTGCCCACTCTGGTGTGTAGCCCTTGCTCTGGAGGTGATTTTTCAGTTCATCAAAACCCAGTACCCACTCTTTTACAAAAGCAGCATCGTATAAGTTGTTAGTTACGATGTGATAAAGCATTGCCAAAACCAAAGCCAAGTCAGTGTGTGGTTTCGGTGCAATCCACTCATCAGCTTGCGCTCCTGTAGGAGTCAAGCGCGGGTCAATAACTACTAGTTTGGCTTTGGTCTGAACACGACTTCTGAGAAGATAGGCAAAGGTTACAGGATGCGTTTCCGCTTGATTCGTACCTAAAAATAGAAAGAATTTGGCACTTCCCAAGTCTTCTTTTTTGGTCACATCATCGATTCCGTAACCGTTTGTAAAATTACCCAAGCCAAACGTCCATGCCAAAGCATTGCCACCAGCATCGTTGCATACAGGTCCAACATCAGTATTATTAGGACTGCCCAGCAGACTGAAGTAGCGCCCGACCAGAGAACCTGTCCCCCGTGGGAGTCTGCCAGAGGTTTTGTTCGCGATCGCTCTGGCTTCACCTGTATCCCTGAGTGCCAAAAACTTGCTAGCTATAATCGAAAGTGCTTCATCCCAAGAAATTGGCTCAAATTTAGAATCAGCTTCACCTTTGTTTCCACCAACCCGCTTCATTGGGTTTTTCAAGCGAAAACGATTGTAAACTAGCTGGGTCATCATTGGCCCCTTAATACAAAAGCCACCAGCCTGTACTGGGTCATTGGCTTCACCTGAAACATCTATAATCCGCCCGTCTTTAAGATGAACTTTCAATCGGCACAGACAATTGCAGAATTGGCAAGCACTATTTACAATCTTGTCTGGCTCTAAGGCAGCCGATTTCTGAATAAAATCAAATTCAGTACTTTGGAGAGGGATTGCCCGATCGTCCCCAATACTTGCAGCATCTGCCACTTCTTTTTTTAGTAACTCTGCTGCACTTACAGCAGCTGTACTAATAGCTACCCCTTGAAGAAAACCACGTCGTGAGGTCTTCTTCCTGCCTTTTGATGTCATGGAGATCCTCTCCCTACATATCGCACTTATTACAGCATTTCACAAATGGGAGTGCAATTTAACTGCATTTTAAATAGATAGCTACATACTTGAACAACTCAGTATATTCCTGGCTTTGTTCTACAAACCAGAAAAACAGCACCTATCTACAAGCGATCCCAGTCTATAACCATATCCAATGGATAGCAAAAAATGTATCACTTAATACAATGCTAGCATTCGTTACAAAAGCTATTGCCCTAAGCACTGTGCCGAATGGTAATCACAATCCTTTGTGCCAAGTCCAAGTCATTCGCGCAGTATCTCGTAAAGCCTGCGGCATAGCAACTCTTAGAGACGCTACGCTCCCGCTTGCTTCGACTTAGGAGTACGCTTAGGGCACAGCCTCTTTAAGAGTTGAGAAGGTATTCCATCAGTAATTCAACAAACAACCAACAATAATAAATACTCAACACGACTTTTAGATTAGCTATTTTTTTCCTACAGTAATTCTTATAATATTTCTGGTTTCGTTTCAGTTCCAAATTTGATTAAAGCTTTGAACACCAGTGTTTCCTAATTTTCTACCATCACAAGTTAATCAACTAATAGACCCAACAGCGATCGCTTTTGTCCAAAGTATTGAGAGAATTGCCCTTGCAACCAGCTTGAGCCAACACCCAATCTCCACAACCTATATTCACAAAGATAGTAAAGGCACACCAATTCTGCTGCTACACGGCTTCGATAGTTCCATCCTAGAGTTCCGTCTTCTGTTGCCATTACTTGCTACTCAAAATGAAA
>NZ_JABXKN010000006.1:0-23184 GCF_017115065.1 Nostoc sp. JL23 | reverse complement strand
GAGAGTCTGCACTCCTGAGCATGGTAGCGGTTAACAAGAAGATTTCGCGCCAGTGGGGGTCAGTGATATGACTGACTAGACCGAATAGCGCTTGCCCAAATGCCTCTAAATTATGGCTGGCAACGATTTTCCTCGCTGTGAAGTATTCTTGAACTGGTCTTGAATTTTGTCAAAGCGTTGCGTAGGCGTAGCCCGTCGTAGACATCGCACTTTCTGCACTAACTTATCAATATCCGACGCCAGAGGCTGGGCGTATTCTTCTCGCTCCAAAAATTCTGCTGGAGGATTAGTCGCAATCTCTCGCCAATTCAGTGACAATATTAAGCAAATTTCAATAAAAGTATGACGCTCAACTGGACGACCACTGAAAAACCGCCAAATTGGTTGTCTAGTCTTGAGGTTGACTTCTGCTGCTAGATTGTCTTGTGTCCACCCCTTACGGGCAAACGCTCTTTTAGCCTCTTGAATCCCAGTGAGTGATGCTTGGAGCGATCGCTTAACCATTAGGACAAAAACTTGATCCTAAAATCAAGAACTCAAACTTTTATTAACATCTTTCATCCTAGAGTTTTTTCTGTGGTAATCACTCTCTCCAAGGTTCAAGGATATACACAATTAAGAAAAAATACTCTAGATTTAGTCAGATCCTGTTACATAATATTAACTTTTGTAAGAAACTTAAACACTATGAACTTATTTTATACATTTAAAACTTGGAACAATATTTAATCTCAAGCACCCATCTGTCATACTCTATGAAGTGCAGATTAAGGGCTTATCAATATTCGTCTTTATTCACTATGATTTTAGCTGGAAGATAAACATGAATTTTTCATTAATTAGTAAAGTATATAAAATCATTGAGCTTGCTGAATTAATCTATTGTCCAAAGTCATCAGATATACTGTTTGGGAGAGTAAATATATCAGAAACTTTTCTAGACAAATTGTCTAATTATTTAGAAGATTTTGAAATGACAGGAAGAACATCAGTCAGAGTACTACATAAATATGTAGACGATTTTTATTCAGAAGAAAAAGGACAAGTTATAGCCCTTATCTAGCTTGGTCAATATGTATCTTGTGAACACCCATCAGACTTAAACAATTTAATTGCACAAGCACTACATTTCATCCCTCAAAACTATACAACTGGTTATATTATCGAAAAGGCTTTCCTAGCTAAATATCTTCGCTCCGATCTGAAAAAAATAAATAATAACCACTGCAACAATTAAGTTGAGTAGCTGCGTGCGGTCTTTTCTATCTGATAGCAGCTTTTAATGATGATGGCGCTCCTTGTCTGGAGATATACGACCTAAAAATGCAAGATAGAGTGGATATTTGGGTTGAGCAGAAAACTCATAACTAATAACATCTATAGCCTTGTTAAATAGTTCTGACTTTTCACGGGATGTGGAAAAGGGGATTGGTTCGCAATAGATTGTCGCGAACCAATCCTTTGAACTTAAGATGATTTGCGTCCTCTAATGTAAGGTGCTTGTAGTGTAGTATTTTGGGGTGCAAATGAAACTATTAGAAGCGAACCCGTACCGCAATTGTGATTTTGGTGACAAACGTCTGACCAACAGAGCAGTGTTAATTGCGGAGGCTTTAAAAGTAAAATATGGTGAGCCTTGATCACAAATATTTCAAAGTGCTAGTGACCTAAAACGTGGCTACGAATTCTTTTCTAACCCCAAAACAACTTTTGAGAAATTGACTCAACCATCTTTTAAACAAACTTCTAAGCAGATTTATGGCATACCAATAGTATTAGCTGTAGGTGATACAACTTATCTTGATTAATCCTCCTTCTCGATTAAAAAAATCAGGTAATTTTAACGTTTACGCGCTCTTTGCAACAGAGATTAATGTGCCAGACGGATGCGAGCCAGTTACGTGGATGCTACTGACAAGCGAGTTAATAAAAACACAGGCAGAAGCATCTCAAATCCTTCGCTGGTATACGTATCGTTGGCGGATAGAAGAGTATCACAAAATACTAAAATCTGGCTGTAAAGCGGAAAGTTACCGCTTGGCGGGTGAAACAAGTAATCAATGTTACGTTTTTTAACAGTGATTGCGGCACAATTACTGCGAATGACTTATTTACATCGAAATTCACCGCACAGTTCGGCAGAATTAGTGTTAACAAAAATACAAATGGATGTGCTACTTGCTAGTACTCCACCCAAACAAAAAAAGGACGTAGAGCTTACAGTTGATTGGGTAATTAGAGCAATTGCACGGCTAGGGGGATACTTAGAACATAGGAAGAATAGCCCTATTGGGATACAAGTTTTGTGGCGAGGCTGGTTGGAATTAGAAACCTTATGTCAAGGTTGGTTGCTGCATGAAAATCTAAAATCAATATATTGATTTTAGTTACTCAACAAAGTTATAGAGGAATATGGTTCGCGACTGGTTGTCGCGAATCGTCTTAGGTTACTTGATTTTATGTCGAAAGACCGGAAAACTATAGCCCAAGAGGATTTACAATCGCGTATAGACAAAGTTATCGACATGTTACAGCGTCTTGAACTTGAAGTGGCTGCTATACACGACTCAACGCTTGTTGCGCCACCGAATTGTCGGATAGCTCGTTAACAAGCATTGGGGCGTAAAGAATTTTATTGGTACTATAAACTACATGCTACAACACCAATATTTCCGACTCGGAGCGATGGCAAGCTTTCCAAATACAAGCATTTAGGTAAGGCTGGTAGTCAAGCTTACATAGATGCCATTGAACAAATTACTGCAAGGACTAAAATTGAAGCTTTAGATCGTTCAATTGAGGCTCTCAGACAGGGTTTAAAAGATTTAGTCGAAGAAACTTCCAAATATAATAAATAATAGGAAGTGGTTCGCGATAGTCTATCGCGAACCACTCTTTCTTTTCCACATCCCGTGAAAAGTCAGGTACGCCGTTGGGTTGCAGCACATGAAGTCCTTCAATTATCTGCCCCAGGAATGTCAGCAGATGCAGCAGATTAGCGATCGCATCAGCAGGTTACGGAAAAATGAAAGCTTGGAAGAAGCTGTCCGTGCTATGTTGAAGTACTTGGGGGAGTTGAAGCGGCCGTATTTGACTACGGTGGAGGAGAAGCTGTTGAGTTTGATAGAGAAAGAGTACGGTGTTGATGATATATCTGGCTTTAGAGGAATGGCACGCTTGTAAATGTGAAATTCTTGCTATAGAAATCATATTTGATTTCTGAAAAACCTACGAGATAATACTGAGCAATATATCTGTCTAATGAGGTTAGCAAATGTACCTGGACTGATTATTTCAAACAGGCGTGATTCTATTTCTTCACTGGCTGGAGCAGCTACGCTGACTCGATGGCGAAAATCTGGATTCCTTTGCTTTTTTCGTGATTTACTCATGGCTTTTTCAACACCCTTGTGTTGACTTTTACCATTGATTTAGCCGCTCTTGACAGCTATGCATTTTTCTTAACTTGACACCAATGGCACGATATATAACCTATTCAGCATTGTCTAAGACACAAAAACATTCAGCATACGGTGCGCTACACATATCTGTCTCCACAATGTTTTAGCGATTTCTGGTAAGATTAGGACATCTTAAAGAGATCATATTGAATTAGCAGTCTCCTTAGCAGCTTCTCGCAGGCGCTCCACATCCCGCATCGGTGGTGCACCAAAGAGCCACTTGTACTCCCGATTGAAGTGCGAGGTATCGTCATACCCAACTCGATAGGCAGCACTGGTAGCATCAAGGTTTTCCCCCAGCATCACGCGGCGAGCTTCTTGGAGCCGCAGTTGCTTCTGGAACTGCAAGGGACTCATTGCAGTGACAGACTTGAAGTGATGGTGAAAACCCGAAACACTCATTCCCATCTCTCGTGCAATGCTTTCAATCTTGATCGGCTCGTTAAAGTCTTTACGAAGTCGCGCGACGGCTCTGGCGATATGGTAGGTATAGCCACCCAGAACTGCAATATGACGGAGCCGATTACCTTGCTCTCCCATCAGGAGTCGGTAAATGATTTCCCGCTTAATCAGTGGTGCGAGAACATGAGCTTCAGCAGGGGAATCTAGAAGCCTGACGAGCCGCACCACAGCGTCCAACAGATTTGCATTCAACGGACTTACCGTCAATCGCTTTCACATCAGCACGGCAACGCGATGAGGGATACCCTGCCTCGACCATCACTGAACCAACGAGGGTGGGGTCAAGATCGAGGCGAACGCTAAAGTACGGTTGCGCCTTGGACGCTTCCAGAATTTGGCTAACAATTGGCAGTTCGACCGTAGCAAGCAGATAATGCATCGGGTCGTATTGATAGCGATCGCTGCCCAGAAAAACTTCTTTGCTGCCCTGAGCAATCACACAAAAGGCAGGGATAGAGACACTATGACAGGGTTCCGAAGGCGAGGAGGAGCGGTTGAAGTGCAATCCTTTGTGCGGCTCAATTGTCCCATCCTGACGAATAGCCTGTGCAATTGGCTCAATCAGTTCATCTCTGTGGGCTTGCGCTCTGTCTGCCTCGCGCTTTGCCTGCGGGTCGTTTATAAAATTGATATCGGACTTTTCACTCGTTTTGGCAGCGTTCATTTCTAAGTTTGCAGGATTGTACAACAATCTTAGACAATTGTTTTATTGTTTGTCCTCCAAAATGCCTAAGATGAAGCTAAAGCAATGAAAAATGATTTTGGCTTCTTGTAAGCACTCTAGATTTTTATTTAATAAAAAACTCAGTTTTGATTGGGCAAGAGACTTGCCTACTGACAACCAAAATCGCATAAAGTGAAGAAATTAAGAAAATGGACATCAAAAGAAGTGGCTCACAGCCTTCCGCCAAAGGGCAGGCTGAGTATTTTACCGGCACTGTCCGCGTTGACCTCCTGTTCGAGGCACACCATCCAGCACGCACGTCTGATGCCAGGCTCAAATGTGAGACTGGTTCTAGGACAGCGCCCAACAAGAAGGAAGACGCACTCCGCCTTGGTGCCGATGAAGTGGTCGTTTCCCGCAACGCCGACGAGATGCAGAAGCACACAGGCAGCTTCGACTTCATCCTCGACACCATTTCCGCCAATCACGACATCAACGCCTATCTTAACCTGCTCACCCGCGACGGCAACATTACCCTTGTTGGCGCACCCACCAAGCCCCTGGATGTCTCGGCATTCAGCCTGATCATGGCCCGCCGCAGTCTCTCCGGCTCTAACATCGGCGGCATCGCCCAAACCCAGGAGATGCTTGACTTTTGCGGCGAGCATAACATCACCGCAGATGTCGAAGTCATCCCCATCCAGAAGGTAAACGAAGCCTACGAGCGACTGCTCAAGTCCGATGTGAAATACCGCTTCTGTATTGATATGGCATCCCTTAAATCTGCATAACTGCGGTGGAACCTCAAACAAAGGAGTAATCATGCAGAAGTGCAAATTTGGCAACAGTGACCTAGAAGTTTCGGCGATCGGGGTCGGCTGTGTAGGACTGAGCTTTGGCTACGGTTCGGCGGTGGACAAGCAGGAGTCAATCTCGCATGGCACAATGGGCGACGCACCGAAACCGATCAGCAGTAACTATAGGGACTACGTAGCGGAGAACGGCGTCAGCAGGTTTGTGTTCACCTTCGAGGCCATCGGAACTCAATGGGAGATCGAAACGTACAAGCCGTTGACCCGTCGCTTGCAGCAGTGCATTCTCAATCGAATCCAACAATTCGACGCCACGTACTCGCGGTTTTGCCCAGACTCCCTCGTGTCTCAGGTTGCCGCCGCTTCTAATGGTGGTTGCTTCGACTTTCCCGATGACTCGCTTGCCCTCTTCGATCTCTATGAACGGCTCCACACGGCTACCGCAGGTGCCGTAGACCCGCTTGTTGGCCGTGACCTCGAACTCCTTGGCTACGACCAGACGTACTCGCTCATGCCCGCGTCCGACCTTGTGCGAGCTGAGGCGCACGATCGAGGGAGAGCTACCTGGTCGAAGGACATCATCCGGGACGGCACATCGCTGATCACGCGGCGTCCACTCGCGATCGATGTCGGAGCGGCGGGGAAGGGCTACCTCGTGGACATCATCTCTGAGATCCTTGGCGAGGCCGGATTCATCCAGTTCGTGATCGACGGTAGTGGAGACATTCGTCATTCGGGTGAGTCCAGCATCCAAGTCGGGCTTGAACACCCGTTCGCCCCCCAGATGGTGATTGGCGTGACCAACCTGAAAGACCGCGCCCTGTGTGCATCTGCGGTCAGCAGACGTGCCTGGGGCGACAACCTGCACCACGTACTCGATGCTCGGACTGGCGTCCCGGTGCGCGATGTGGTAGCGACGTGGGTTGTCGCCGACGAGGCTGCGATCGCCGATGGATTGGCGACGGCGCTCTTCTTCACAAGGGCGGAGCATCTGGCAGAGGTCTTCCGGTTCTCGTATGTGCGGATGTTTGCTGATGGCCGCGCTGAGATATCGCAAAACTTCGACGGCGAGATATTCTCGTGAAAGCGCAACCCGCAGCAGAATGCTTGACTGTACAACACAGCCAACCAACTCACAAGGAGAAGGTATGACTACCCTGAGCAAGCGGATTATAGTCACGACGATAGCAGGGATCTCCGTGTCCCTTGTCATAGCCTCATGCTCGACGACGGATATGGCAGTCAAGCGCTCGACCTCTGCCTCTGGTGCCGGTGTCAGCCGTTCGAGATGGGCAATGAGTGAAGAGTCCGCCTACGAAGATGGCGTTTTCACGGCGACTGGTCAATACGGGGGCCTCCCCTCGTCCATCACGGTGACTGTCACCTTGGTCGACGACGTTATCACCAGCGTCAGAGTTACTCCTCATGCGACGAACCCGACATCCCTCGACTTGCAGCGCCGCTTTGCTGCCGCGATCCCGGTGGTCGTTGTCGGGAAGCGCATCGACGAGGTGAAAGTGGATCGCCTCGCAGGTTCCAGCAGTACGCCCGACGGATTCAACGCTGCGATCCAACGGATCAAAGAGCAGGCTCGAAATGACACTTCACAGTCACCAGCAGGATCGGGCGGACAACCCGGATGTATTTCAACTGATGACACCTCAAAGGAGAAATTATGCAAAAACGTAAACTTGGAAAAAGCAACTTAGAAGTCTCGGCGATCGGGCTGGGCTGCATGGGGCTGAATTACGCCTACAGTAATACCCTCGACAAGCAAGAAAGTATCTCCCTGCTCCAAGCCGCAGTGGAGCGTGGCGTCACCTTCTTTGATACAGCCGAAATGTATGGCCCCTTCACCAATGAAGAATTGCTGGGCGAAGCGCTCAAACCCTACCGCGATCGCGTCGTCATTGCCACGAAGTTCGGCATTAAGTTACACGACGGCAAGCAGGTGCAGGACAGTCATCCATCAGGAATCAGGGAATCCATAGAAGGTTCGCTGAAGCGCTTAAACACCGACGCGATTGATTTGTACTACCAGCACCGCGTAGATACCCAAGTGCCGATCGAAGACGTAGCCGGAACCATCAAAGATTTGATCGGTGAAGGCAAAATCAAACATTGGGGGCTTTCAGAAGCGGGGGTACAGACCATTCGCCGAGCGCACGCAGTCCAACCGGTAACTGCCGTTCAGAGTGAGTACTCCCTGTGGTGGCGACGACCAGAAGAAACCTTGTTGCTTACCCTGGAAGAGTTGGGAATCGGTTTTGTGCCGTTTAGTCCTTTGGGTAAAGGCTTCCTGACGGGCAGTATCAGCAAGGATGCAAAATTCGACAAATCCGACTTCCGCAGCATCGTTCCTCGGTTTACGCCGGAGGCTCTTGACGCCAACCAGTTCTTGGTGGATTTGTTGAAAGAGGTGGCGAACCAGAAGAAAGCTACAGCAGCGCAAATCGCCCTGTCCTGGATACTGGCGCAAAAACCTTGGATTGTGCCCATTCCCGGCACGACCAAATTGAGCCGCCTGGAAGAAAACGTTGCGGCAGCAGATATCGAACTGACGCAGGACGAGTTGAAGAGCATCGACGCGGCATTGGCGCAAATTCCAGTGTCAGGCGATCGCTATCCAGAAGAGTTGGAAAAGCGCACGGGATTATAGACGGAATCGCTGACCAGAGAATTTTAACCCAAATAAGGAGGTGCGGATGACAAATACACAGCAGAAGGACTCTGTAAGGATAAGTGAAGCGGCAGATAAAAACCATGAAGAACTGTTTCCAAACCACAAATCGACCCTGAAAGTAACTGACCCGGAACTGATCGAAGTCTTTGACAACTTCACCTTCAACGAAGTAATTGCTGAGAGCAAACTGGATACAAAGACAAGGGTCATGCTAATTCTGGCATCTATCATTGGCAGCCAGGCAGTAAGCGAATACAGGGTTATGCTGGATGCTGCGCTCAATGTCGGAGTAACGGCGATTGAAATCAAAGAGATCCTGTATCAGTCGGTACCCTATGTGGGTATGGCGAAAGCATTTGACTTCGTTCATGCCACGAATGAAGTGATGTCCAGCAGGGGCATTCAATTACCTTTAGAAGGGCAATCGACCACCAACCCGGAAACACGCTACGACAAAGGGCTGGCAATACAGAAAGCGGTGTTCGGGAAGACAATCGATCAAATGTATCAGCGATCGCCCAAAGACCAGCTACACATTCAAAGGTTTCTGTCTGCCAATTGCTTTGGCGATTATTACACCCGCAATGGCGTAGACATAAGAGTTAGGGAGCTGATCACACTGTCTATCCTCATTGCTCTGGGTGGGGTTGAATCACAGATAAAGGGGCACATTCAAGGCAACCTGAATGTCGGCAACGGCAAAGACATACTACTGGATCTGATTACACAATTGTTGCCTTGGGTGGGATATCCGCGAACGCTGAATGCTTTGCAATGCTTGAATGAAGTCGTGAATAAACCCAACTCTTAATGACGTTACTTTTCTCTTCAACATCGGCTTCATGCAAGACATCTTCATTCAATATATTTGCCTGATCTTGATCATTCTCGGATTGGTCATGATTGCGAATAAGCTGCGACTGGCTTATCCGATCGTGCTTGTACTGGGCGGACTCGCGCTGAGTTTCATCGCTCCGTTTTCAAATATCACCATTAACCCAGAGCTAGTTTTCCTGATCTTTCTTCCACCCTTGCTGTATGAAGCGGCGTGGCAAGTCTCGTGGAAAGAATTCTGGAAATGGCGAGGGCTAATCATCGGGTTTGCTTTTCCGATCGTCATCTTAACGTCATGCGTAATTGCAGTGGTCTCCAGTGCGCTCATTCCCGGTTTTACTCTAGCGATGGGCTTTCTGTTGGGTGGCATTATCTCACCGCCTGATGCCGTTTCTGCGACGACGATCATGCGGCGGGTCAACGTGCCGAAATCCCTGGTCAGTCTGATTGAAGGCGAAAGCTTGCTTAACGATGCCTCGTCGCTGATTGTGTTTCGTTTCGCGTTGGCGGCAATTCTCACCGGACAGTTTCAATTTCAAGCAGCAGCCGTCAACTTCGTTTTCGTGATTTTAACGGGAATCGTGATCGGTCTTGTTGTGGGATTGATTTTCTATGGCATTCATCGTTTATTACCCACAACGTCCAGCATCGAAATTGTCCTAACCCTGGTTACGCCTTACTGTATGTATTATGCTGCTGAACACTTTCACTGTTCAGGCGTGCTAGCGGTCGTTAGTGGTGGATTGCTCTTATCCAGCAAGCGCGATCGTTTTCTGAGTTACCAAAGCCGGATTGAAAGCGTAAATGTATGGGCGAATCTGGTCTTTGTCTTGAACGGGCTGATTTTTTTGCTCATCGGACTCGAATTGCCGTTTGTCGTCCGGCAGCTTGGAAACATTAGTTTAGGCAGTGCCGTTGGGTATGGATTAATCATCGCGATCGTGCTGATCGGAACAAGACTGCTTTGCACACTAGGAACTTCTGTTTTGATGAGAGTCATGAGCCGCTTTATCACGGTGTCAGACCCGAATCCCGGATGGAGAGGCCCGCTGATTTTCGGTTGGGTGGGAATGCGCGGTGTAGTATCGCTGGCATCCGCACTTTCCGTCCCGCTCCTCACTCAAGCTGGACAGCCATTTCCCTACCGTGAGCTAATTCTCTTCATCACGTTTATCGTCATTCTCATCACCCTAGTTTTTCAAGGGTTAACGCTTCCCTGGCTGATCCGCACAGTAAACCTCAGAGATAGGTTCACCCTTATTCCTGAGCAACACCAGCAGATCATCATTCAAAAGAAATTAGCACTGGCTTCGCTTCGATTTTTGGAAGAAAAATACAGCGAAGAGCGGGCGCGAAACGAACACTTGGATAATCTGTTCTCGAAGCTTGAAATCGATCTGAAGGTTTTTGATCGCGAACTCTCTGAATCAAATCTCGCTTGGCAAAACTCATTAAAAGACTATCAATCCATTTACCTGGAACTGCTGGAGCGACGACGAGATTTACTGAACAAAATGAATCGCCGTGCCGAGTTTGATGAAGCGTTGCTCAGGAAGTATCTTTTATTGACCGACGTGGAAGAATTCAGAGTCCGGGAGATAGGTGTACAAGAATCCGGCACCGAGTGAGAGGAAACGATCAACGGTAAACAATATCAGTTATACATCAAAGGAAAAAAACAATGCAAACGCGCAAACTGGGGAATAGCAACTTAGAAGTCTCGGCGATCGGGCTGGGCTGTATGGGAATGAGCTTTTCTTATGGCCCACCCAAAGACATCCAGGAAATGACCGCCCTTCTGGGGGCCGCCATCGATCGCGGCGTGACATTCTTTGACACTGCCGAGGTCTACGGCCCATTCACAAACGAAGAACTTGTGGGCGAAGCCCTCGCTCCCTTCCGGGGGCAAGTGGTCATTGCCACCAAATTCGGGTTTGATATTAATCCTAATTCCGATCCGCGCGGAATGACGGGTGCGCCCGGATTGAATAGCCGACCGGAGCAGATCAAGCAGGCCGTGGAAGGTTCGCTCAAGCGCCTCAAGGTCGAGACAATCGACCTGCTCTATCAGCACCGCGTTGACCCGAATGTGCCGATTGAAGACGTGGCAGGAGCGGTGAAAGAACTGATTCAGTCAGGGAAGGTGAAGCACTTTGGACTCTCGGAAGCAGGAGTGCAAACGATTCGTCGCGCCCATGCGGTGCAGCCGGTCACTGCTCTCCAGAGCGAATACTCGCTGTGGACAAGGACTCCTGAGAAGGAAGTGATACCGACGTTATCGGAACTCGGTATTGGCTTTGTTCCTTACAGCCCGTTGGGTAAGGGCTTTCTCACTGGCAAGATGGACGAAAGCACGACCTTCGACAGTTCCGACTTCCGCAGCACCCTGCCTCGCTTCACAACCGAGGCTCTCAAGGCGAATCAGGCCCTAATTAATCTACTCGGCAGCATTGCAGAACGAAAAGAGGCGACACCTGCTCAGATTGCGATCGCCTGGCTGCTAGCCCAGAAGCCGTGGATCGTACCCATCCCAGGCACCACGAAGCTGCATCGCTTGGACGAAAACATCGGGGCAGTCTCAGTCGAACTCACGCCTGACGATCTGCGTGACATCGATGATGCCGCCTCTAAGATCGCGGTGCAAGGAGCTAGATACCCCGAAAAGCTAGAGCAAATGACCGGTCGTTGAGCGGCAAAAAATGTGTTCTCTGGTTGCATTCCTTAGCTCATTAAGCAAGGCAACACGTGCAAGCCAGATAGCTGGCAGCGAGCGATAGACGAGGGAGAAACAAGATCGATCCTGTTCCGACCCACGAGCCAGGCGCTGTTAGCTCCCCTGGCTTTGTACAGTTCCAGGGGCGGCTCGTGCAGCAAGAAAGTTCTACCAAAGTCATACGGCTGGTGGCTGAGTCGGTAAGGGTAAAAAGCAAAGGCTGATTAGTTACAACTACTATGCTGTGAGCTTTTGTGCCTTAACGCTCAAAATTTTTCCGTTGCTAAAACTAAACCGTATTGATCGATTACCAAGAAACTACGACCAAAATGTTGAATACCAATAGAACTGAAACCGAAAGTCAGGCTGCTTTATTTCCTCTTCAAACTAAGTTTAATAAGTTTTGTATCGTATTCAATCTACTCATACACGAAATAAAACAATCCTTAATTTATAGTACGGTTACAGAATCGCAAATACTCGTTGTAGACAGCGATCTCTATAGGAAAGTGCTATTTACCATGTTTATCAAATATTTTGGCGCAAATATAATGACAGATATCTCCAGGAATAAAGCTTTAAAAATTTTGACTTGATTTATTCCCAACATCATGATTTTTGAAATAGTTTCTTAGGTGAAATTATTTATTACTCAATAGATTAACTGTTATGTAAGCAAGCAATAAAAATTATCTTCCAATTGTTATCACTTTAACCTGTGCCACAAGTACTATTAACCAGATTCCAGAGATAGAGTCTGAAGGATACAGCCTGCTCCTCTGTTCCAGGCGAACGATCCAGCACGCACGTCTGGCGCCAACGTTACATTTGAGCCTGGTGCTCGCTCGGCATGGCACACCCATCCGCTTGGTCAGATATTGATCGTCACAGCGGGCACGGGCCGCGTACAGCGCTGGGGTGGCCCGATCGAGGAGATCCGGACAGGAGATGTCGTCCGGATTCCGCCGGGTGTAAAGCACTGGCACGGAGCCTCGCCAAACATGCCAATGACGCACGTCGGCATTGTTGAACAGCTCGACGGCAAGAACACCGAATGGATGGAAAAAGTCAGCGACGCGCAGTACAGCAGTACAATGCGCCAGTTCAGGCGCAACGGTCGGCATCCTCTGTGCCTGCACGCTCCGTTCCCGGTGTCAGTGTGCAACCGACGCCGGCCCAAACAGCGATCGGCGACATTGCCCCCAAGTTGGTTGAACTCACTGACAACGTGCTATTTGGCGATGTGTGGGAACGTACTGAGCTATCAAAGCGCGATCGCAGCCTAGTGACCGTCAGCGCGCTGATCGCGATGAACCGTCCCGACCAGCTTCGATCTCACCTCGCCCTAGCGCGCGAAAATGGCGTGACCCAGGACGAGTTGATCGAGACTATTACCCACTTGGCGTTTTATGCGGGCTGGCCTAACGCAGTTACCGCGATTTCCGTGGCGAAGGAAGTCTTCGAGAAGAAATGACGCCCAAGCGAAGGTGCAGAAGCGCCTTCGGTGGGTGCAAACCGTTAGAAGAGTCGGCACAAAAAACAAACACTAGTCCAGGGGTTGTTCGAGAATTTTGCAAGGAGGATCGTGGACGATAATCAAGAACAGAAAGATTTGAGTAGGGACGAAGAAACACTGCTCGACGAACTCGGTATTGTCGGTGCTGCTCGCCGCAAATTCTTGGGGCAAAGTATGGCTGCTGCACTCGGCACCTTCGCCTTCCACCTGCTGGCTAAAGAAAGAGGAGTCCTTTGCCACGCTCGCCGCTTCGCCCGACGCCGTGTTCGCCCCGAACGCTGGGGTGGAAAACGCCGTTAAGGTTCTTTTGAAAATCAACGGCTCGACTCAACGCTTGGAAGTGGATTCGCGCACGGCGCTGCTCGACGCCCTGCGCGAAAGACTTGGATTGACCGGCACCAAAAAAGGGTGCGATCAGGGACAGTGCGGCGCTTGTACGGTGATCGTTGACGGGCGCCGCGTGCTTTCGTGTCTGACACTTGCCGCGAGCTGCGAGGGGAAACAGGTGACGACCATCGAAGGGTTAGCTGAGGGTGACGAACTTCATCCGATGCAGGCGGCGTTCATCAAACACGACGGCTTCCAGTGCGGCTACTGCACGCCGGGGCAGATATGTTCGGCGGTGGCGCTTCTACAGGAAGCCAAAAACGGCGACGCGAGTCACGTCACTAACAATTTGCGGACGAGCGCCCAGAATTTAAGACTCTCTGATCAAGAAATCAGAGAACGCATGAGCGGCAACATTTGCCGTTGCGGTGCGTATCCAGGAATCGTTGCGGCAATCAGAGAAGTTCATTCCGGGCGCGAAACAGCCCAGACCTGGCATTTTGCGACCGATGAAGAAATTGCCGTGGCCTTAAATCAGGAGGGCAAAGCCGATGAAATCGTTTAAATATTCAAACGCAACCGACGCAGCAAGCGCTGTTGGCACCGTTTCCGCTAATCAAACGGCAAAGTTTCTGGCAGGTGGGACAAATCTGATTGATTTGATGAAAGAATACGTCGAGCGTCCCAGCGAACTTGTTGACATCTCACGTTTGAATCTGGCGCAGATTAGATCGACCTCGAACGGAATTTCTATTGGCGCGTTAGCCAAAAATACTGATACGGCTAACCATGCACTCGTCCGGCAAAATTACCCACTTTTGTCAATGGCGATTTTAGCTGGTGCCTCCGCGCAGCTTCGTAATATGGCGACCAACGGGGGAAATTTGATGCAACGCACCCGTTGCCAGTATTTTTACGACATCGCTATGCCGTGCAACAAACGCGAACCCGGCAGCGGATGTGGAGCGCTTCAGGGGCTTAATCGCATTCATGCCATTTTTGGCTACAGCGATAAATGCGTAGCGACTTACCCAGGCGATATGGCGAATGCGCTTTATGCGCTTGATGCAGTAGTGAGGATTCGCGGCACAAACGGGCAAGAACGCACAATCCCAATCCAAGATTTCCATCGCTTGCCGGGCAACACGCCGGAAAAAGATCACAATCTTCAGCATGGAGAATTGATCGTTGGCATCGAAATGCCGAAGAATAACTTCGCCGACAAGTCTTATTACCTAAAAGTTCGCGATCGCGCTTCATACGCATTTGCACTGCTTGCCGTGGCTGCTGCTTTAGAAACAAGCGGCAACAACATCAAACAGGCACGCGTTGTTTTGGGAGGTGTCGCGCATAAACCTTGGCGTTCACCCGAAGCGGAAAGAGTTCTGATCGGAAAACCTGCGACGGAAGAAACTTTTCGGGCTGCTGCTGAAGCGGCTCTCAAAGATGCGAAACCGCTTGAACACAACGGTTATAAAGTCGAACTCGGAAAACGCGCCATTGTTCTCGCTTTGCAGCGAGCGATGACAGGCGGCACTGCGTAAGTAGGGAGGATAAAAGAAATGGCAAGATACATCGGAAAAGAAATGAGCCGTGTGGACGGCATCGCAAAAGTTACAGGCAAGGCTAAATACGCTGCGGAATTCAAGGTTCCCAATCTTGCCTACGGTTTTATCGTGACGAGCACCATCGCCAAAGGCACGATTAAAGCAATCGATACGGCGGAAGCACTCCGCGCACCGGGAGTGATTCGCATTCTCACCCACGAGAATTATCCAAGACTGGCGGCGACTGCGTTTTGCGGACTGGAGTCCGCGACCAGCGCGGAGCGCATAATGGCTCCTTTTCCCGCGCTGCAATCAAACAAAATCGTTTTCAATATGCAGCCAATTGCGCTCGTGCTGGCTGAAACCTTCGAGCAGGCGCGATATGCGGCGCGTCTTGTCAAGGCAACTTACACGGCAGAAAAGTCGGTCACTCGCGTGGAAGATGTCTTGGACACGGCATTTGATCCGCCCAGAAGCGCGCCGAAACCACGCGGTAATCCGGCGGCAGCCTTAGCAACTGCACCCGTCAAAATCGAAGCCGTTTATACCATCCCCATCGAACACCACAATCCGATGGAGCCGCACGGTGCGATCGCTTTCTGGGAAAACGACAAACTGAAAATTTTCGATAAAACCCAGGGCGTGAATGTCGTGCATGAGCATCTAACGGCAGCTTTTAGCCTTCCCGCTGAAAACGTCAGCGTCACTTCGCCATTTGTCGGTGGCGCGTTTGGCTCGTCTTTAAGACCAAATTATTATCCGGCGCTGGTTGCCGTCGCGTCGCGCGAAATCAAGCGTCCTGTAAAGTTGGTTTATACACGAACGCAAATGTTCACCGGACACGGCTATCGTCCCTATACCTGGCAGAAAGTCATCCTCGGAGCGGAAAGAGACGGAAAGCTGACCGTAATGATCCACGAAGCCATTAAAAATGCTTCCACCTTCAAAGATTGGACGGACGGCACGACGGAATTCACGCGCCCGCTCTATGCCTGCCCGAATGCGGATACGCCAAACAAGATCGTCAAAACTGACTTGACAACTCCTGAGTCAATGCGGGCGCCGGGCGCCGTCTCCGGAATGTTTGCGCTCGAATGCGCGATGGACGAACTGGCTTATGCGCTGAAGATCGACCCGCTTGAATTGAGGCTGATCAATTTCACCGATGTCGATCCAGATAGTGGGAAGCCTTATTCGAGCAAAGCTCTGCGCGAGTGTTATCGGCTCGGTGCCGAAAAGTTCGGCTGGAAAAATCGCAATTCTGAGCCGCATTCCATGCGGGATGGACGGCTTCTAGTGGGTTGGGGAATGGCGACCGGAGTTTGGGGCGCGTTTCAGCGACCGGCATCGGCGAGAATTACTTTGAAGTCGGATGGCACCGCGCATGTCGCCAGCGCCACCGCAGACATCGGGCCGGGAACTTACACGGTGATGACTTTGATTGCTGCTGAATATCTCGGTTTGCCCGCCGAAAAGGTAAAATTTGAACTTGGGGACACAAAATTCCCGTCTGCTCCGGTGCAGGGCGGTTCATTTACCACAGCGAGCGTCGGCACGGCGATTTATGAATCGGCACAAAACATCAGACGGAAACTGTTGGATTTGGCTAATAAAGATGCGGCTTCACCTTTGAGGACGGCGAAAATCGAAGAGGTCGAGATGCTTGGCGGAAAGCTGCAAATCAAAGATGATTCGTCGCGATCGATAAATATTTCTGAGTTAATGCGGCGGAACAATCTGAGCGAACTGGTTGATATCCACGAAGCCAAACCTTCGCCGGAAAGAGAAAAATACGCGACTGGCGCTCATGGCGCGCAATTTGTGGAAGTCAAAGTTGACCCGGATGTGGGGACTGTCCACGTCACGCGCGCCATTGAAGTAAGTGCCTGCGGCAAGATCATGAATCCGAAAACTTCGCACAGCCAGGAAATCGGCGGCGTGGTGTGGGGTATTGGGATGGCGCTGCAAGAGGCGACTGAAATTGACCACCGTTACGGACGGATTATGAACCCGAATTTGCAGCACTATCATGTGCCAGTTAATGCCGATATTCTGGAGATCGAAACGATATTCGTTGAGGAGGACGATAAAATCGTCAACCCACTCGGTGTCAAGGGTATGGGTGAACTCGGCATGGTCGGCATCCCGGCGGCGATCGCCAACGCCGTCTTCCATGCCACAGGCAAGCGCATCAGGGAGTTGCCGATTACGCCGGACAAGCTGCTGTGAGTCAGGTCATTTGATGAATGAAAACAATATCCATACTATCCCTTCTATTTGCCGTATCTGCCTGCTTTCAGGCAGAAAGGAACGTACAGTCTGTACAGACCACACCGCCTGCACAACCTGCACAGCCAGCCGTCAGCCCCGCAGCAACAAAAGTCGTGACCAACAGTATCGGAATAGAATTTATCGCCATTCCTGCTGGCAGCTTTGCGATGGGTGCCAGCAACAATCAGCCTGATGCAGACAACAACGAAAAACCACAGCACTCAGTCACCATTAACAAACCCTTTTCCATCAGCAAATATGAAGTAACCCAAGCTCAATGGGAAGCCGTGATGGGTAGCAACCCTTACACGCTGGATCGGTCAAATCCTTTTTACAACCTGCCAGGTATGAAGGAAAGAATCACCCGACCGACCCATCCGGCAACGGTGTCCTGGAACGATGCCCAAGCGTTCATCAGACAACTCAACGCCAAAGAAGGACATACCCGTTACCGACTTCCTACAGAAGCGGAGTGGGAATACGTCGCCCGTGCTGGCACCACTACAGCGTATTCTTTCGGTGACAACATCAGTGACTTAGGTCGCTACGCTTGGTACGGCGATGACTTTGCTAGTGGCGGCACCCACCCTGTCGGTCAAAAACTGTCTAATCCGTGGGGCTTATACGACGTACATGGTAATGCATGGGAATGGGTGCAAGACTGGTACGGCGAAAACTACTATGCACAAAGCCCATCTACCTACCCTAAAGGATCAGCCAGTGGCAGCCAGCGCGTCGTGCGTGGTGGTAGTTGGCATCAAACCGCCGACAGTTGGCGCAGTTCTTTCCGCAAATCCTATGAACCGGATTATCGGGGTATCAGCATCGGTTTTCGCCTAGTTATGGCGGCGGAGTAAATAGCTTACCACCACTTCCATCTTAACTACCAAAGAAATCATGAATTCTGTAGATTATCTTCGGATTAGTTTAATAGACCGTTGTAACTTTCGCTGTAAGTACTGTATGCCAGAGGGGGCAGAACTGGACTATATCTTACGGCAAGATTTTCTCACAGATGAAGAGTTATTCACGCTGCTCAAAAAGGTCTTCATTCCGTTAGGGTTTACCAAATTTCGGTTAACGGGAGGTGAACCACTGCTACGTCCAAATATAGTGGAAATTGTCAGAGCGATCGCAACTCTTCCCCAAACCAAAGACCTCTCAATGACGACAAACGGCTTTTTACTCGTACCCATAGCCTCAAGTCTGTTTGATGCTGGGTTACGCCGCATTAACATTAGCCTAGACTCTCTCGATCCAAATACCTTTGACCAAATTATTGGCAATCGTGGTCGTTCTCGTTGGCAAGAAGTCTGGAATGGGATTCAAGCTGCTTACAAAGTAGGTTTTGACCCATTAAAACTAAATGTAGTGGTAATTCCTGGAGTTAACGACCACGAAGTTTTGGATCTTGCAGCTCTGACCATTGATAGACGATGGCATATCCGATTTATAGAGTTTATGCCGATTGGTAATTTTCAATTATTTAGCGATCGCGGTTGGATATCTTCAGCAGATTTACGCCAACGTATCCGCTCTCATTGGGGTTTGACAGAATCATGGGTACATGGTAATGGCCCCGCTGAAATATTTCAAATTCCTAAAGCTTTAGGTACAGTGGGATTTATCAGCCAGATGTCAGAGTGTTTTTGCGAGCGTTGTAATCGGATACGGCTTTCTGCTGACGGCTGGTTACGTCCCTGCTTATTGAACGAAACTGGACAAATTAATCTCAAAACGGCTTTGCGCTCTGGTGTTTCTCCTACTCAGTTGCAAGCACAGGTGCAGGAGTTGTTGACACTTAAACCCACAATTAACTTTAAGCAAAGAGAAGCCAGCACCACAAGTACTTACAAGCGAACAAAGTCCAAAATTGGCGGCTAGTAATACATACAGCAATTCAAAATTCACGCATTAAAGAATTCCTGTCTTTTCTTGACTTACACTATCCATGAAAGAACTTCAAAACATACTCGCAGCTTTTGAGCAAACTCAAAATCAAGGTCAACTCACAGCCCTAGCCACTGTTGTCAAAACCAGTGGCTCTGTGTATCGTCGCCCTGGTGCGAGGATGCTGTTGACTGAAGAAGGGCAAATGATTGGTTGTGTGAGTGGTGGTTGCTTAGAAAGTGATGTCTTTGAAAAAGCCCAAGCCCTGATATTTACTGATGGAGTTCCAGTTGTTGTCAATTACAATACTACTGCCAGCGATGATATTGTTTGGGGATTTGGTCTTAGTTGTAATGGTGTAGTTGAGGTACTCATTGAGCCGCTTTCTAACCAATTAGCCAAAGGTCAACTAGATTTTATTGCACAATGTCTGCATGGGCAACAGTCGGGAGTAATGGCTACTGTATTTCAAGTGATTTTTTTCTATCTCCGGTTTCATCTATGACTACTGTAATTGCCTGACCATCTAATTCTTTCTTCAATTTATTTAATCTTCGTTGTTTTAACTTGTTTACTGACCAATCTGAATTGGCTAGAAAATGATGTAATGACGCTCGCTGAGTTTATACTTACGACTTTCGCTATCTCTGGTAATGATTTTCTTTGAATTTGGGACATTATTCCCAGATGTAAATATTTGAAGCACTCATAATTTCTTACTTCTTTAAACAGATCTTTATACTCTGCACAATATTCATCTATGGTGGCAACTGTTGGGTGAGCGTCTCTTGCCAAATGTTTCAAGATTTGTAATTCTACATCCATTGACCTACTTACCTTTCAGGGTTTTCTTTTTTTATTCTTTTATTCAGAATACCCGGAAAGTGACAGAAGAGGGATACACCATTATCAGTTGCTAGTGTGACAATTTCGTTATCAGTTAAACGCAAATCCCGACGAAACCATAGAAGGTGCATAGTTTAATCGTATTGGCTCAGGTTTATTTTCAGTCCTTTATATAGTACATAAATACTATATAATATCCTATCTCTTGTGGCTGAATATGAAGATGGATTTACCTAATAGAAAATGAAACTGTTATACCAATTAGACGGTTTTGGAGCAAAATAGCGATTATCTATCGCGCCAAATCGACACAGTAATAGTCGTCGTGCATTGTTAATTTTCGCGTGTTGCTAGAAAATTATTCCTTTTCCCCTTTATGAATAAGAGGTAATAATGCTAGATTTCGATTACTTGCAATGATTCAAGGTGATTTATGAACAAAGGCGAATTAGTAGATGCTGTAGCAGCAAAGACCAACATCACAAAAAAGCAAGCTGATGAAGTAATCAGTGCTTTTTTGTCAGTTGTTACCGAAGCTGTAGCGAATGGAGATAAGGTAACGCTCGTCGGATTTGGGTCATTCGAGCGACGCGATCGCTCAGAGCGGGAAGGGCGTAATCCCAAAACCAATGAGCCAATGACTATCCCAGCTACGAGAGTGCCTGCGTTTTCTGCTGGGAAGTTGTTTCGAGAGAAAGTAGCGCCTTAACCAATACAGATGTATTTATTTTATTAGTATTAATCCAATCACTGTTGATTGATTGCATTGTCTACATCAGCTAATGTTTCATACTGTTTACAAGGCAACCATTTTAAGGCTCGTAGGACTTTCTCATCAACCCCTTTTTCCTCAGCATACTTAACCAAGTCTTTTTTGCTGAGTGGATAGTTAACTGCAATCAAGTTTTTCTCTAATTGTACTAGACTGATTTTAGCAATGGATATTTCATCAATTAAGTTGGCCACATCAGCGAGAGTTTCATATTGTTTTGAAGGTAACTTCTTCAAGATTCGCAGGATTTTCTCGTCAATACCTTTTTCTTCAGCATACTTAACCAAGCTTTTCTTGCTAAGGGGATAGTTAACTTGGGTCAAATTTTTTTGTAGCTGTACTGGATTCAGTTTAGCCATAATAAATCTCTTTATGGTCTTGACGCTGTGGATTCAGTGAAGAAAGTGAAAAAATTAGTAAAAGTCAGCTTGCACAGTTATGCAGAGTAGTAGGTTGAGGAAAATGTAGTCCATACACACCTTATTCTGCATTTTAGATATTTGCAATCAGTTATCGAACAGAATTCAGGAGTCAGCAGTCAGAATTCAGTTGGGTATTCTGTGCGAGTGGTGGATGAATAAACGGGTTTAAGATCCCCACTAAATCGTAGATTTGGTGGTCTTCTCTACGAGACGCAAGCGCGAACAATTCCTGCGCGGTTTGAATCCCTGATTGATTCTGCCTTCTGAATTCTTCTTCAAATTAATCTTTCTTCAATTTTTCAGGTTTAGTATGCGATTAATACCACTTCTATAAAGAGAAGTGACTAGCCTGCATAACTAATGTAGTTATCTTTAAACAATTTTTAACCACTTTAGTTTTTCTTAATTCCATTTTTTCCAAGGAAAACAACTTCTACATAGTACATTGTTAATTTAAAAGAAAATTAAGTTACTGTTAATTCCACCTCCCCTTTTGATTACCGAAAGTCCTACTGAGGTGGACTATTGGAGTCATAATTGGGGAGTTGGCGGGAAATCTTGGGTCAAGATTCGTTTTACAAATTATTTAGGCTGATCCGCCACTAAGACAGTTAGCTTAAATTGCAGATGAAATCATGTCCTTATCTGATTCCGCGATTTAAGTTTAAATCCAGGCTAAGACTGCGGATTTTGCCTAATCCCTAACAAATTTCCGTCAATATCCTTGAAAGTGGATAATTGCACTCCATGACCAACATCTGTAATTGGCCCAACTGAGACTCCTTTTTCAGCCAGGCTTTGACGAGCAGTAACTATATCATTGACAACAAAGGTACTAACAATATTACCTGGTTCAACTGAGTCACTCAAGTTCAATCCGATTGCAAAGCGTGGAGTATCAGGAAAACTAAACTGTCTCCAGTTAGGTGTGTTATATTTTTCTTCAGGAACTAACCCAAGCTTGGACTTGTACCACTCGGCACTAGCTTCAAGATTAGTAACGTCTAATTTAGTGACAAAACTATATTCACCAAAAGTATTTTTCAATGTCATATTCTACTGTCCTAATCCAGAACTTTTGTAATACGGCTATTATAAACTTTTTAGCACAATATACTGCAAACTTACCAATTAATAGTAGTTTAAATTGTACTTAATGGAAGGCATAGTGTACAAAGGTTCAGTCAGAACTGCTCGTAATGACTCCATGTTTGTTTTTCTGTTGTGAACAATATTTGAAGCCACAATATTAACTTCATTCAATATCTACCGATGATTGCACATAGCTAGACTTGAATAGGGAAAGAACTTTAGTGTTATTGTTTTCCTTCATTAGGATACCAACCTGCCGGAATGACTTCAAAATTCCAAACATCTTTGAAGATGTATACCCGTCCAATCATTTCCGATGGGGAAAGCAAATTTTTGTCGCCTTCCTTCCAATCTTTTTTATCAACTGTTCCCATAACTACATAATTATTGCCTACAATTTGAGGATTTGTTTGGACAAAAGTAGCAGCCATCAATGGCTCAATTTCCTGTTTTTTAGCAATAATTAAGTCGCAGCTTGGGCAATATTTACACTGTTTATTTAGTAAAAATAGCTGTTTAGGTTCAATGTGGATTACCAAAGGGAACTTGCGTAACTTAGTTTTACTATCGCATTTGGGGCATTTAGTGAACGCACAATCACTATAAGGATTGAGAAAAAAGCGATGCAGCTTCTTAATTGTTTTATCTGGATTTTTATTAAGGCTATTTTTAACCATGCTACGATGAAAGCTTGATTAACTACATTTGGTTTTTAACATAAAGTTAACTATAACAAGCGTGAAGAATTAAGACTTACTCCTAACTAAAAATAGTGAGTTAGGTTGAGCTATTGCCAGACATTAAATGGTTGCTAGCTCAGGGCAAACGCATCTAAATATAGTACACATATACTAAAGAGTCTAAGAAAGGTA
>NZ_JABXKN010000150.1:0-23280 GCF_017115065.1 Nostoc sp. JL23 | reverse complement strand
CTACCCAACTCTAACCTACTTGTCCCACGCATGTGGGACTTTTGCAAGAGGTCTATTGTCCCTGCGATCGCCAAAAAATAACCTTTTTTGGAGAACTTTATTACCAATGTAATACGCCAAAAACCCTTGCTGTGTAGCTCTTTAACCATGATTTCGAGATAGCTATATTTCCCGACATCTCCGCCCACAATCATCTTGTCAAATGCGAGGATAAATCAAAGGAAAAACCGACTCCTTAAAATTCAGAAGTCGGTTAAAGAAAAGTTAGTTGTTATTTAAGGCAGTAAGAGTGCAGAGCTTTTTTGTTTAAGGGACTATTATGTTCCCGGACGAGAGCGAATACCATCGGGTATATGATGGCGATCGCCTAATATTTCTAACAAAGGGCCATTAACGTCAAATTTAACCATACTTACCGACGCGACCAAAATATTCACCCGATAGCGATAGCGTCCCAAATCAATTCCCAGTAAACTGCAAAGCATAATCCGAATCGTGGCTTTATGGGAAACTACTAAAACATTACCTTGGGGGTGTTTTTCTTGAATTTCAGCAATTACAGGCATAGAACGGTTAGCAATATCTACCGCAGTTTCTCCACCTAGTGGTGCATTCCAAGCGGGTTCTGTCAACCATTTTACATAGTTTTCTGCGTAATTCTCTTGAGCAAACGATTTACTCTTCCTTTCCCATTCGCCGTAACTACCTTCTCTAAGTCCGTCACGCAACTGCATATCCATACCAATAGCATCACAAAATGGCTTGGCAGTTGCAATTGTGCGCTTCATCGGGCTAACATAAACAGCCTCCCACTTCAATTTTTGATAAACATCGGCAAAACCGGATGCCATCTGCATCCCCTCTGTTGTCAACTCCGCATCAGTTTCACCGCAGAAATTACCACTTTGACTAAAAGTAGTTTCTCCATGTCGCAGTAAATATAAATTGAGTGTCATAGCTTGTATTGCAATTGGGATAAAGGAGTTTGTGCAAAAATAAACTACCATCAATCTTGCCATCGAGTCTGTGACACTAGGACATAATTAATCAACTAAAAAAGTCAATCAACCACAAACTTTTGAAATCGAAGATAAAAGTAGCGGTTTCAGCTAGTACTAGTACGTCTATGGTGACAAAACTCAACAGAACAATGCTATCGATACTAAAGCCCCTGTAATTCAAGGAGGTAGTAGAGGTAGTAATCAAATAATAAATTTTAACTATAATGAGCCATCACCTGCTTGACTGGAGTCATCTAACCAGAAACAGGTAAATTCAAATCTAGTCAATTACATTCCTTATACAGGAGTCGTCAACTTTGTTGGACGACACAATGAACTTCTAATACTGCATAAAAAATTGCAAAAATCAGGCATGGTGGTGATTACCGCTATTACTGGTATGGGGGGAGTTGGTAAAACAGAACTAGCAATTCGCTATGCTAAGGAGCATGAAGCAAGTTATCCTGGTGGCATTTGCTGGTTATCAGCAAGAGAATCGAATCTAGCTGCTGAGATTATACAGTTTGCTCGCCTTTACATGAAATTAGAAGTACCACAGGAATTGGGAGGAAAACCACTCCTTCTCAAGCAACAAGTGGAATGGTGTTGGCAAAACTGGCAATCCTCATCGGGATTAGTATTATTAGTTTTAGATGATGTCACTAACTTAAGAAGTTGTCGAGAGTTACTACCAAAGGCTAACCACTTTCGCGTCTTGATTACAACACGTCTACGCAGTATGGATTCTAGTGTTGTAGAAGAGATATCTCTAGATGTTTTGGAACCAAAAGATGCTTTACAACTGCTGACATCTTTAGTAGATGAAAAACGAGTCCAGCGTGAATTACAGACAGCTAAAGAATTGTGCCAGTGGTTGGGATACCTCCCTTTGGGTTTGCAGTTAGTAGGGGTGTATTTAGCTAAAAAACCTCCCAATTGGTCTTTAACAAAAATTCTACAACGACTCAAAGAACAGAAATTACTAAATGAGGCACTTAATCCCTCACAACAGCAATTAGAACAAACTCTGAATACAGCTCAACGAGGTATTTTCGCCGCATTTGAATTTAGCTGGCAAGAACTAAACCCCACAACGCGTCATGTTGCTAAGTTATTAAGTTTATTTGCTCAAAATGATTTTATTTGGGAATGGATAAATTCGGCTAGCCAGCATCTTTTCCTAACAGAATCAGAAATTGAAACTGCAAACGATGAACTTTACCAACACCATTTAGTTCAATGCATAGAAGAAAAAGAGGGTTATTGTAGAATTCATACCTTGATTAGGCAATTCCTACAGGATAAATTAGCATCTAACTCTTCCTCATCAATAGTAGATAGTACAGAGGGGTTACAGATTAAGTACAAACAAGCTTTTGCAGCAGTAATGGTGGAAATTGCTAAAGCAATTGCTGAATCTCCTACCCGTGAATTTATTACCTCAGTACAAGATGCTATCCCTCATTTAATAGAAGTTACCCAAAGTTTTATTGAGGCTGTAAGAGATGAAGATTTAATTTTTTTCTTTGTTGGATTAGGGACATTTTATATACAACAAAGTTTGTATACTTTAGCCGAAAATTGGTATAGACAGTGTTTATCAACAGTCAAAATCCGGCTAGGAGAAGAACATACTGATTTTGTAGAAAGTCTTAGCAACCTAGCAGAAATTTACAAGTTATTGGGAAAGTACACGGAAGCGGAACATTTAGTCCTACAAGTCTTGGCTCTGAAAAAATCTCTGTTAGGAGAAGAACATCCTGATATCGCAGAAATCCTCAATAAACTAGGAGTAATTTACTATTCATTAGGAAGGTACGCAGAAGCTGAACCTTTGTATTTAAAAGCCTTGGAGATGAAAAAATCTCTGTTAGGAGAAGAACATCCTGATATCGCAGAAAGCTTCAATAATCTAGCATTGCTCTACAATTCATTAGGAAGGTACACAGAAGCTGAACCTTTGTATCTAAAAGCCTTGGAGATGAGAAAACGCCTATTGCAAGAAGAACATCCTTATATCGCAATAACACTCAATAACCTAGCATTGCTCTATGATTCATTAGGAAAGTATACGGAGGCTGAACCTTTGTATCTAAAAGTCTTGGAGAAGAGAAAACGCATATTGGGAGAAGAACATCCTAAAGTGGCAATGACACTGAATAACCTAGCATTACTTTACTATCATCAAGGGCATTACAATGAAGCCGAAAAATTTTCCTTACAAGCAGTAAAAATAGATAAGCACTTTTTAGGAGAAGAGAATCCAGATTTTGCAATAGATTTGCACAATTTGGCATTAATTTACTCCGCTCAAAAACGCTATGGCGAAGCAGAAATATCATTTCTACGAGTCATGGAAATTAAGCAACGTTCGCTACCAAAGGATCACCCTCTTTTAACAGATACAATTTACGCTTTAGGTAAGATGTATAAACAGATGGGGTGCTATGACAAAGCTGAACCTTTTTGTATAAAAGCACTTGAACTAGATAAAAACTTGTTGGGAGATGAACATCCCTGTGTTGCCACTAGTCTTAACAACTTGGCTGAACTTTACAATTTAGAAGGAAGGTACACAGAAGCGAAACCTTTATTTATCCAAGCTTTAAAAATATGGGAAAGTCGTCTAGGAATGAATCATCCTAATACTGTTATATGTCGTAATAATCTTGAAAATCTTCTTGCTAGAATCTCATCTATTCCTTCAACTTAGAGACTTTCAAAGAATAAATGACTCAATAAAAATTAAAAGTACACACTAAAACACTCTGGAATGGTTGCACAGTCCAGAACTGATACAATACATTAACCTTTGAGACAAACTCTGCCACTACCGCGATTTTCTCTTTCGTTGTTCATACTGTACCCTTTAAATCCCCAAGTTGCTAAAACTGATGGTTCTATTGTTCTTTTTATGCCAAACCAAATTTTGGTTTTTTGAACCCATTATCATGTAAGCGTTTGAAAGAAAATAAAGATGTAAGGCTTACAAGACAAGTTTTTCACAACTTGGTTGGGTTCAAAAGCATAAGGGAATTGATAGAGCTAATCCTTTCTTCAACCAGTTAAAAGCAATTTCCGGACAGATCAGAAATAAAATGAGCAGTGGATGCTGTTGGCGAATTCAAAAGTAGACAGGAATCCTGTAGAGTGTCACCTAAAATTCGCAGTCTATATATAGCCAGGAGAGTTAGGGATATATCACTGAAACCGCAACCCATCAGTCCTGTGCCAGAGGAAACAGTTCGTGTCGCCCGTGCTGCTTTCCCCAAAGGAACCTTTATCTTGATTCCCCTTATACCCAAAAGTCTTATGAATTAGAACTAGCCCTTTCAAGGTGAGTAAAAATTTTGCTCAAAAAATTCCTCTTTAATCTCTTAACTCTGTGTTCTCTGCGTCTCTGTGGTTAAATAAATTACTTTTAAACCGCAGAGGCACAGAGAGCGCAGAGAGAAAAACAGAGATTTTACGAGTCACCTTGAAAGGGCTATGAATTAGAACTTACGCATTGACAAACAAGACAAAAGGTGAACCAGGAAAATTCTGAAAAAACTAGCGATCGCTATATCGCCATTTATAATAAACACGAGGGAAAGACTAAAAATTATTATTTACGATATCTGACATAATTTGTAAAAAAAGGGAAATTTTATCTTTACTTTCTAAGAATGAAATTCCCCTTAAACCCTTATAAGAACCTTGAAATCAGATAGTTAGCCACAGGTGAGATTTACTTAGTTACCACCAGATACAACAGCTTTATGATGTATCGCAGTATCTTCAGGCTTTCTCTGCCATTTGCCATCATTGCCTGGCTCGTATTCATTTTTTACACTATTCCAAGCAATATCACGCGCGCCATCTTCACTCAAACCATCACTTTGAGCAGCATTAAATGCCGCAACGAAAATCTGTTGTGCATGTTCAGGCAGTTGTTCTTTGATGTCTTCAGATAATTCATCTATTTTGTTATAAGGCATAAATACACTCCAATTATTTCAACTTAAGCTTATGCTAAAAAACTGGCAGTCAAATTTCCTCTTTCTTTAAGTAGAGAATCAAATAATCATACTTATGGCTGAGTCAAGCAATTTTTAAATCAGCGATGCAATAATATTAATACTCATAGCTACAATGGTAGTATTGAAAAAGAAGGATAATATGCCATGCAACAGAGTCAAGCGCCTCATATTGGGTGATGTTGTTTGCACATCTGAAACTTGACTAGTCATGCCAATTACAAAAGAATAATATAAAAATTCCCAGTAGTCTGGATAGTCGTTATGAGGAAAATCTAAACCTCCGATGATTTCTTCACTATGATTACGATTAATATATTTGTAATAGCTGTGTGCATATTGTACTGCAAACATCGTATGCACTAGTAACCAGGAACCGACAATAGTCATAATTGAAAGTATGACGTGTAGGGTAAGCAGAATTGTTGACAATCCTTTTTTATCAGTTAGTAAAAACCCAATGGCTAAAACACTAGCACAAGCCGCAGCAATCACTAACATGAATATAGCCAAATGCCCTTCATATTCACTCTCAGCATAACGGCGAATTTTTTCTGGGTTAGCCTCAATCATTTTCCACCACGTTATGGCTAAGAAAAAGTCAATACCGGAGTTCCAAGCGCAGAGAATGCGAGTAGGTAAGTGCAGAGAATGCGGTAGGATAACTGAAACTAATACAGCGATTCCCATAGCAACAATTAGTCGGGGTCGGGAGTCAAAGTTTTTAAATAAATTAAGTTTCACAAATATTGCGATCGCAAAGTTTAACTAATTCGTAATTCATCATTTTTGGTGAAACACCACACCACACAATCGTCATTTCAGATTTGACTGGGAGCGGAATCCACATAAGTAGGTGGACAAAATATTTACAACCATTACAAACTCAGTGAATCAATCCAATACTCTGCGAATATCTCACTCGTAATGACATTGTGTAATTAATTTTGTCCAACTACTTACTTATCTTCTCAGTCTTTAATTTCCAGTCCTTAGTTCAATTACAAATTACTTTAACTTAGCTCTAATCGTCTCTATTCGTTGACGATTAACACCCAAATCGCTCTGACCTAAACGTGAAGCTGAACGCACATGGATAATATTGGCATTCCGGTCTAGATAGAATTCTACATCATCCACAAATCCCAGTAAAGCACTTTTAAATTCTGCATATAAATAATCTTGGCTTTCGGTAATGATTTTGGTTCTTGGTAAAGACTCAATAATCTGTTTAAGATTAGTAATCGCTTCTTCTGGAGTAGATGTAAAAGTCAGTGGTGCAATTTGGTGAGATGCATCTGGACTCTGACTAGAAACGCAGTTAGGGGAATTAGGGCAGGATGCTAATTTCCCGTTGCTAATACCTAAATTATTTGGTCGTTTGCCAGCAAAAACCATAATTATTTCTCCGGGTGAGTGAATAAATATACTCTCACACATTTGTTGGAATCACTGTAATACTTTGCTGTAATCGCATCTTCTGGCAAATGACAGATTAACTAAAACATCGGTAATGCGATCGCTCTTTATGACTCAATACGCTTGGGTTAGCGCCAAAGTACCAATATCAGTAATCACCTTGCCAGCAGTACCAAAGGTGGTGTCGAGGCAACCATACAGCAGTAGTTGTGCATCTTCACTTAGTCATCAACCTGTGGGTCAATAAAAACTAGACGAGTATGATACAAGTCTAAAGTTGATTTAATATTAAACACTGTTCTGCAATGCCCTATTTCCAGATGTCCTGTTCCCTCCCTACACAAGTAAGTTCAGGAATCAAATCGGATTCCTATATGATCCGGTAAGTATCGTCTAAATAAAGACAGATTTATGACGCAAACAATTTCAATTAACGACTCCGGGCGCTTGCAACTCACGCCGCTAGAAATTCCATCCCGTCTGCTGTTGGGGCCAGGTCCATCTAATGCCCATCCCACAGTTCTCCAAGCGATGAATACTTCACCCGTTGGGCATCTTGACCCAGCTTTTCTCGCACTCATGGATGAAATTCAGTCGTTGCTACGCTACGTATGGCAAACAGAAAACTCACTTACCATTGCAGTCAGCGGTACGGGAACAGCCGCAATGGAAGCAACCATCGCCAATGCTGTAGAACCCGATGATGTAGTTTTAATTGGTGTAGCTGGTTACTTTGGTAATCGGCTCGTGGATATGGCTGGACGTTATGGCGCTGATGTGCGAACCATTACCAAACCTTGGGGACAAGTTTTCAACTTGGATGAACTCCAAACTGCCTTAAAAACTCATCGTCCAGCCATCTTAGCTCTAGTTCATGCCGAAACTTCCACCGGCGCACGTCAACCCTTGGAAGGGGTCGCTGATTTATGTCGTGAATTTGGCACTTTGTTATTAGTGGATACGGTGACAAGTTTGGGCGGCGTCCCCTTGTTTTTGGATGCTTGGGGAGTTGACTTAGCCTATAGTTGTAGCCAAAAAGGGTTAGGTTGCCCACCTGGTGCTTCTCCCTTTACTATGAGTTCGCGTGCAGTTGAGAAATTGCAACAGCGGCAAACGAAAGTTGCAAACTGGTATTTAGATATGTTGTTGCTGGGCAAGTATTGGGGTGCTGAACGCACCTATCACCACACAGCACCGATTAATTTATACTATGCATTGCGGGAAGCACTACGTTTGCTTGCAGAAGAGGGATTAGCAAATTCCTGGCAGCGGCATCAAAAGAACGTAGAATATCTCTGGGAAGGTTTGGAGAATTTAGGACTGAGTATGCACGTTGAGCAAGAGTATAGACTGCCAACGCTTACCACTGTCCGCATTCCAGAAGGGGTAGATGGAAAAGCGATCGCTCGGCAGTTACTCAATGAACATAATATTGAAATTGGCGGTGGTCTTGGCGAACTCGCTGGAAAAGTTTGGCGTGTAGGATTGATGGGCTTTAATAGTCGAAAGGAAAGTGTTGACCAACTTTTAGCCGCACTACGGCAGGTTTTGCCTAAGTAGTTTTGATATAATCTGGTGCGTTAACAGTAACTTAACGCACCTGAGAAAAAGAGCATCGGGCTAACTTTACTGCGAGAAAAAACCAACAACTAGCAGAGGCAAGAGTATTAAGGCAGATACAATCAAAACTAGGGTTGCCGGTTCAACTTTAATGTGGTTCTTTTGTGGATCGTGCATTTGGAACTATCTCGAAGAATAAATATATTAACCAAGCCTAAAGGATGTTTACTTTTTTTTCCAAGCCCAATGAGATTTAAAAGTATAAACTTTTTAGCCCATCAGCTTATTTCTTCCAAGGCAATTTAGTTCCCATTTCAGTTAAGGCTGAGAAGATAAGATAGAGAATGAGCAACCCAGCAGCCGCAAAGAAAGCGAGTAAATCGTTATCCATAAATGTTATTTGCTAAAACTTCGCTAATCATAGCGGAATCATCTAATCTTTAGCATTTTTTTGAGTCTGCAATTTTTGATCTCCTGGGTGCAAACTGTACCAGCCATACCAGTGACGAACTGCTAGCCAAACCGCTGAGAGCAAACCCGCTAAACTAAGAGTTAGTCCGCTAAACGGTACTAATAATCCAAAAATTGGTAGCACTGCTCCAGCAATAGTGGCGACGATTGCAGCCAGGGAAGCACTGCGGCTAGCTCCCAATCCCCATGTTAAAATTAGTAAAATGATAGAAATTAAAGTCCAAGCCAACTGAGCATTGATAACGCGAGCTAGATAGGTCAAAGTCAACAGACAAGCAAAGAAAATACTACCAGCGATCGCAATATTTCTGAAACTCATTGGCAGTGACAAATATAACAACAATATCCACCACAAAAATATTGCCGGTGCTAGTAATAAAAGCCGGGGAATGATGCCAGTATGACGAATGGGGTCAGTGTTAGTAAACACTCCAAATGGATTTTTCACTGAAACATTATCGTCAAATTTCCAAGTAAACTGAGTACTATGCCCATTAACTTTAATCTCATTCGGTACAACACCACTAGCAAAATCAGCCGGAGCAAAGTTGGCAATTGCTGTGAGGCGAAAATTAGAAAGCAACTGTCCTGCGGCACTGTAAACCCAGCGAGGCCCGCCTTGAGCCTGATAGGTGACTCTAAAGGTGGTTTCTTCTCCTGGTTGCAGCTGGAAGGGAAAGCCATAATCTCCCAGATTGGTTTGTTGTAGCCTAGTACCGTTACGCTCTACTTTGTAGCCAGCAAGCAGTGTGTAGCCATTAGGTGGCGATGCTTCAAAAAAGAAATTATTAATATCCTTGAGTTGGTTAACTACTTTATAATCAGCAGTGTATTCCACGCGATAAATTGAACTGCGACCTGGAACATCTACGCTTTGGTCTAGCTTGACTTGAATTTGCGAACCCCCCAGCGTTAAGAAGCGGTTAATCTCTCGCGTATCATTGACTTTGACTATTTTGCCATTGGCTTGCGTGGTATAAGAGTATGCCTCTTGGGTAGTGTAGCGAACTTGCGGCGCAGATTGTTCGAGCTTTTCACCTGCGACACTTTCAGCTACTTGAGCCACCTTTGTTTGTTCCCAGTAGTGATAACGATTGCTCAAAGTTGAACAGAGAAAAAATCCCGGAATTAACAGGACTAATATTAGAGTTAAATGCTGTAATCCCCGCAACAGTTGGAAATAACGAACAGCCCATTCGCCAATGAATATAAATTGTTCCGGCTGGCTGCGACGCAGAGAAAAACTGATGAGTGCGATCGCAACTCCTAAAGCTACGACCAAAAATACTAATAACAGTGAAGCTTTGAGCGCCTGGGTTCCAAATTGGACAAGCTCAATTGGATGCGTCAAATCAGGTAATCCGGGAATACCTTGAGCAGAAGATGACATTGGTTGATTTTTGCAGAATTTGGAGAACCAGACCAATAAAATCTCTTAAAAGTTTCTGGACAAGAGTTTTATTTGATACTTAGACAGTTTAAAGAAGTGCTGCGTTGGCGTAGGCATCCCTCTGTCCCTGACTTGCTCGACTGTATACTTAGTATAAACACCAAAAACCCGGTCATGAAGACCGGGTTTTTGAGGGAAAACAATGGGGATATATTCCCCGAAGGTTAGTTATAGAGGTTCAGTATAATATCGATGCTCTGATATTTACTACCACGCCATTGTTACCCATTCCGGAAAATTAGCTAAGAATTTTTGACTAGTCTTCTTTGATCTCCTAAAATACAGCAACCTACTGGTAACATCAGCGTGTAGGATTGATAAATATTAATTTTCCGGCTTTTGCTGATGAACAATGCATTTGGTAGCTGGCAAGAATGGCTAACAGTATTCACCTATCTAGGTTTTACCGTCTTCATTATCTGGCGCGTGTTTACCGCCGAGAAGAATTAAAAAAGCTGCATATCATCTCACCAGGGCCTTTTTGCGCAAAGGGCAAAACAGTCCCAGCTTCTTGAACCTTGACTCGTTCGCGACAATTGTAAACCTCTGTAGGTCTTTTTATGCCATCTACGCTAACAATTGCCCTGTATTCCCAATAATTTTTGGCACTTCGGCTGATACTGAGAATGCAAATCTGGTGGCGTAGACCGTCGTAGACAGCGTAATTGCGGCATACAGATGCAAAAGCCGGATGGACTATGGAGAAAGGTAGTATTAATAGCAACAGAAATATTATGTATTTAATCCTGCTCATAAAAAATTGTTTAACATTATTTGGAAATATTATTAGATTTTTCAACCCTTTGAGTTGATTCAATTACTTTTTCTAGTTTGACGGACGAGAGATTGCAACCCCATAGCACACAAAGCATGAGTTAATTGAGAAAGTCAGATTACATCTGGCTGGGTTCCCACCATTTGTATCTGTAGTCTTATTTTAGAAAATTGATATAACAACAAATGTGCAAAAAAAGTCAGTCGTAAGGACGATAAAATTGCAACCAAAAACAAAATTTGAGCAATCTGGGATTACACGCTGTTTTGCAGCAATACTGCTCTTTGGTCAAGTGTGGCTACATTTACTCCAAGGGAAAACCTACTATCGCAAGATTTTGCAACATCTTGTTACCGCTGGACCAGGTTCTATCTCTCCAGTTCTCCTTGTCAGCGGTTTTGCAGGAATGATTTTTACTATTCAAACGGCGAGAGAATTAGTGCGATTTGGGGCTGTTGATGCAGTGGGTGGTGCTTTTGCCTTAGCTTTTTGTAGAGAATTAGCTCCAATTTTGACCGCTAGTATTATGGCGGGACAAGTAGGTTCTGCTTTTGCAGCAGAAATAGGTGCAATGCGAGTTACTGAGCAAATTGATGCACTTTATATGCTCAAAACCGATCCAATTGATTATCTAGTACTTCCTAGAGTAATTGCTTGTTGTTTGATGGTGCCTTTGATGACGATTTTGGCTTTAGTTACAGGCATCATTGGCGGAGTTTTTGCCGCATCAAAGTTCTACCAAATTATTCCCGAAACATTTTTAGAATCAGTCAGAAATTTTTTAGAACCGTCAGATTTGTTTATTATTTTGCTAAAAGGGTTTATTTTTGGAGTGCTGGTTGCTGTCATTGGCTGTAGTTGGGGTTTAACTACTAGAGGGGGAGCAAAGGAAGTCGGAGAATCGGCAACAAAAGCAGTTGTTACTAGTTGGGTATCAATTTTTATTATGGATTTTTTCCTATCTCTACTGCTGTTTGAACAGCCTGCATTTTGAACCAAAGTAAGTATTGAACAAAATTCCCAACTTTCTAAGAAGTTGGGAATTTGAGCTACAAAGAAAGTTGGGGGAAAATAATACTGCTTCTAAAGCATTGGCACAACCCAACCCAGTCATGGCTTGCTTTTTCGGATATAACTCATCACGTTAACGGAATTTGGGAATATATGAACTTGTAGATTAGCGCACCCAAAGCTAAACCTCCCAATGAAAAGATAGAGGCAGTTGAAAAAGCTAACCCTTCTCTAAGACCTGCTCTTTGAAAGTCTATCCTGACTAATATAGTCGCTGAAATGATGAGTAAAGTATCAAGAAAGACCCGAAACCAGGCAATCATAATAAAGAATAAGAAAGCTGCTAAGACGGCAACGCCGAAAGCCCTGGTATTTGATTGAAGAAAAAGACTGTAGTAATATGTCATCTTCGGCCAAGGAGCGGTCAACGTTATGATTAAAAGCAAGATAGCAATTACAGTTGCCACCCACACAAATATAGGAGCACGTGTTTCTGATATTACCCAGCCCAAAGTACTGTAACTCAGCAGTACTAGCGCCAGGGACACCCAAGGAACTCTTTTCAAAATTGACATGGGTTTATATTTCTAGTACAGGATTAAGGTTTTATCGCATAAATAAGTGTAGTAACTCAAGACTTTATTTTGCTTGAGGACTTGCTCAGTTTATGATCATTGTCCTTCCTTAAGGATATCCCAGTATCAAAGGAGTTTTTTCCGATACGGGTATCAGTGAGACAAGAAACCAGAAGTTCTTACAGATAAAATTATCTAGATTTTGAATATATGGCTTAAACTAGTAAGTTTAGCATCATATTTTATAGCTTCAATCAATAGACTTTTATGCTGTTCACAAGAAAGCCAAACAAGTTTGTCGAGAATTGCGGTACAAAGTAGTTAAAGATTTGTAAACTGTTAGCAGCCGAGTAGCCGCGTGTCACATCTTGTTAAGGAATTATCATGAAACAACTTATTATTGCTGAACGCGTATGCCTCATTGGTCATATCGCGTCAAAAGCCTTTGGACTGGTAGGGATGCTACTGGTAGTACCTAATGCTGAAATAATTTTCAACTTATCGCAGGTAGGAGAAACTGCCGTACAGTTAAGTATGGCTGGCGGCGGTGTAGTTGATATCATCTTAGGGACAGTAGCTGTCTCTATTTATGCCTACCGGACGTTGGGATTAGGAACTTGGCTAGCATTTATGCTACCGGCTATGTTTATCTCTTTGGGAAGTGAACTACTGGGAACTAGTACAGGGTTTCCATTTGGTGATTATAGCTACTTGAGTGGCTTGGGTTATAAGATTGGAGGGCTAGTTCCTTTCACAATTCCTTTATCTTGGTTTTATGTTGGGCTGTCATCTTACTTAATTGCGAGAACTGGTTTGAAAGTGGCTCAAAAACCCAGTTGGGGTCGCCATATTGCTGCAATAGCCGTTGGTGCTTTGCTCTTCACTTGCTGGGACTTTGCCCTAGAACCGGCTATGAGTCAAACTTCTCTGCCCTTCTGGTATTGGGAACAACCAGGAGCTTTCTTTGGAACACCTTACCAGAACTATGTAGGTTGGTTTGGTACTAGCGCCCTGTTTATGAATGTGGCAGGATTATTGTGGAGAAATACCTCGATTAAATTAGAGCGATCGCAACTCAATCTGCCATTAGTCGTTTATTTAACTAACTTTGCATTCGCCGCCGGACTAAGCTTGGCAGCTGGATTCTCTATCCCTGTGTTACTCGGCTTATTGCTAGGTGTGATTCCGGCTGTGGTGCTGTGGTCAAGGAGTTCAACCACACCTGCTCAAGTTACTGTTGAACCAGTAACTAAAGAAGTAACAGTAGCAAAGGTTGAAGTTGCCTTGAAATAAGCCTAGAAATTAGGGAGTGGGGAGTAGGGAAGCAGAGGGAGCAGAGGAGCACAGGAGAAGTTGCAGTAAGTCTTTCCCCTCTGCTCCTATATCCAATCCCATGCCTAATACTCAATGCCCCATAGCCAATGACTAATGACTAATGACTAATGACTAATGACAACGCTTTGATAGTAGAAAGCGCTATCTCTCTTTTACTGTTACTTATCCAAGTACCAGCAACGGCGATTCTGTTTTCGCGACTGTTAAAAGGGCCAAGACGCCATCCTCCAATAGAACCCCAACAGCCGACACCAGAGCTTTTGGGTAAGGTTAGCATCGTTGTTCCCACACTGAACGAGGCGCTTCGCATTAGCCCTCTGTTGGCTGGTTTAAGTCAGCAAAGCTATGAAGTTCGGGAAATTATGGTTGTAGACAGTAAATCCAGTGATGGTACGCCAGACTTGGTAAAAGCCTCACAGCAGAAAGATCCCCGCTTTCGCCTGATCACAGATGATCCCTTACCCTCTGGTTGGGTGGGGCGTCCTTGGGCGTTGCATAACGGGTTTCTATATAGCTCCGAGGCTAGTCAATGGTTCCTGGGGCTGGATGCTGATATCCAACCGCATCCTGGTTTAGTTGCTGGTTTGGTGAAGACAGCCGAAGCACAAGGCTATGATTTGGTTTCTCTTTCACCCCAATTCATCCTCAAATATCCTGGGGAGTGTTGGCTACAACCTGCTTTGTTGATGACTTTGCTTTACCGATTTGACCCAGCAGGGATCAATACAGAGCAACCAGAACGGGTAATGGCTAATGGGCAGTGTTTTTTGTGTCGTCGCTCCGTTTTAGCTGCTGTAGGTGGTTATAGCAGTGCCAGAAGTTCTTTTTGTGATGATGTCACGTTGGCACGAAATATTGCTGTTCAAGGGTATAAGGTGGGCTTTTTAGATGGCGCAAAAGTGTTAAAGGTACGCATGTATGAAGGGGCGATGGAGACGTGGAAAGAATGGGGGCGGAGTCTCGATCTTAAAGATGCAACTTCTCGCTCTCAGTTGTGGGGAGATTTATGGCTGCTCACATCTGTTCAAGGTCTACCCCTTTTAATTGTCCTGACTTTTTTGTTGATTTCTCCCCCACTCTCATATTCGCCCACTCCCCCACTTTTGCTGCTGGGACTGAATTTATTCCTGTTGGTGATTCGCTTTGCGATGCTAATAGCGATCGCACCTTCTTACGATCGCACAAACGCTAAAGGCAGTTGGTTATTCTGGCTTTCCCCTTTGGCCGATCCCTTAGCTGTACTGCGAATCTTTTTATCTGCATTCCACACCCCGCGTGAGTGGAGAGGACGCAAGTATATATAGTGGAGGCATTGGGCATTGGTCATTGGTCAATAACTAAAGTTATTCTTCCCCTGCTCCCCCTGCCTCCCCTGCCTCTCCTGCTCACTCGCCTACTCCTCTTCCCCTCCTACCTGATCCCCACGTTCCAATTCCCAAAGAATTTGATTTCCTTCACGGCGTACCCGTGACACTATCCAGTTTCGCCAGCGCCATTGATCTCCACGACTGGTGACAGCGCTGGCGTGGACATCCATCAAGTCTGCTAATTCAGAACTGGTGATTAAGTAGCCTTTTTCAGAAATCTCGTCAGCTATACGCAGAGTTTCGACCAAGCTGCGGAGTTGCGAAACCCTCATTTCTGGCGGTTTTTCATCGGTTACGGCCGCAGTTGGCCCGGTTGATGGTTCCATAACGGTTATTTCTGGTGCAGAAGTACTGATTTTTTGCGGACTTTGGTTAGTTATTCTAGAGTTTTTTTCATAATCAGCTACTTTTGCTACATTTATTTCATTTGTGGAAGGTAAAGATTTATAAAAATCTGTGGAAGATAATTGTTGTAGAGAAGGGGTTTTGCCACTTGCATAAGTGCGAGCGATCACATCACAACGTTCGTTACCTATATTACCAGAATGTCCACGGACGTGTTGCCATTTTACTTGTTGGGTATTGAGTTCATCTAAGATTTGTAAAAGGTCTTGGTTTTGGACGGGTTTACCATCTGACTTTTTCCAGCCTTTATTTTTCCAGCCTTTCACCCATTTGGTAACGCAGTTAATCAGGTATTCACTATCGGTATGAAGGGTAATTGGTTGTGCTTGTTGAGATGTTTGCAGAAATTGAAGAGCGGCGATCGCAGCTTGCATCTCCATTTTATTATTAGTGGTATGAGGGGATGCATCGCCCATTTCGTGGATTGAGCCGTCGCTGAAGTAGACGACAACACCCCAACCGCCAGGGCCAGGATTACCGGTGCAAGCACCATCGGTGTATATGCTTTGAATTATGGGTTGGGTGGACATGTTTAGAGGAGCGAACCGCGAAGGCAAGAATTATTAGCGGCGAATTTTTTAACAATATCCAGGCTATTATACTGATAAAAACTCTTAATTCTGACTCCTGACTTCGGAATTCTTCTTTAATCCTCATCATCAGGCAAGTTTTCGATTTCTTCAGTAATTAGCGTCTGAAAATCTTCGTCACAATGATTATACAGATGAACCGCAGCAGCTAGGAGTTCTGCTAGAATTTCAGCTTGTTGGTTAGCAGTTAAACTAGTTAACTGTAGCTGGTTAATTAAGGCTTGTACTTTCAGGCATTCTGTACCTAATTCAGCAATCAAGGTACTGAGGGTTGAATTAGTGACTGCAAGAGGGCGATCGCTAATCTGCATATTTTAGTTATTGTCCCAATCTACGCGCTTGTTGGATTGCCTTGTCAAAAGCACGAATCTCTTTTTCTCAATGCTTAATTAAACCTTCGTCAGGAAAACTCTTCTCTGATTCCAGTCTAATCTTTTCTTGATGTTCGGTAATTATTTGATCTAAAGATTCAATCGCCTTTTGATGGTGCTTCTTACTCATTACTCCGAATGATAAGCAACGCGGAGACTTTGGATTAAAATCACCAGAGATGCGATCGCCATTAACCCACCCCAAAACCAGTAAGGTAAAAGCAAATATCGCTGCATTTGCGCTGTATCAGATGCACCAAGGGGGCCAGCAGAACTACTAAATAGATAATCGAGTTGATGGTACGTACTTACACAAGCTTGTACACCCAAAAATTGAATGACAAACCCTTGCGCCCAGCGAGGTGCTTTCAGGGAAATACCTAAGATTATTAAACCTAGTAAGGGAATTGCCACCAATCCGAACCAGGAACGCACCCAAATTAATGTCGAAAACAGCAAAAAACTTCCTAAAATTTTTAAACAGAGGGTTGCTGCTGTAAAACTGCGGGAAGCCAGAATCAAAGCTGCCCCAGCAAGAGGTGGCCCCATTGGCCCGGCTGCGGCGATTATTGCCGGGCCAATTGGCCCCAATGACGATCGGATGCCATAAGTTGCGACACCAGAACCATTGCTAAAAATCTGCAACTTCTGAAACTGTCCCCCTAATAGCAGTGCCATTAAGCCATGACCCATTTCATGAAACCAAGTTGCCAGAATTGTAAATGGGTATAAGATATAATCCCCTCCTGGTACTTGCCACAATAAAGCAGTTGCGATCGCTGCTGCAACTAGCCAGGTAAGCCCCATACGTTCAACAACTGGCGGGGCTTCTTTAGCAAGCAAGGTTTCAAAATTTTTACTTGGTTCCCTCATAGGTCACTCAATTTTGGATTTTAGATTTTAGATTTTAGATTTTCTGAAAAATTCAAAATCTAAAATTGGCAGTGTATTTCCATCCATCCTAGTGTAATTATTCAGGTAATGGAGTTGCTAGACAATGCAACAATTCGCACATCAAAGCGACGGATAACTATGGCGCTATCAAGAACGACATAGTTATCCGTCGCTTGTCTGATGCAGTTCATTTGTTTCTCCTCCAAAATGGATGCCGGAGGATGGGCAGAAAAAACTTAGACTGATGTCACAATTTAGCAAGAATCAGTTAAGCAAGTTGAAAGAGGAATGTCATCAAGTCTCCTTTACCCAAGCTAATGCGATCGCCTGGTCGCAAGCGATGACGGTTCCCTGGTAAAAGTGGCAAATTATTAATGTAAGTGCCATTAGAACTTCCCACATCCTCTACATAATGGGCATCTCCCTCGACGCGAATATCTGCATGAATCCGCGAGACAATTTCGGAATTGGGAAATCCTGAAACATCTATATCTGGAGGAATCCGGTCATTGGGCTTGCCGATATGAATCACAGAGAAATTTTGCGGCAATTCAATTAAGCGATCGCTTTGAATGTGGAGTAGCCGCGCTGTAACCTGCTGCAATTGCGTTCTGGCAGCAGTTGCAGTTGGTGCTGCTGGCGGGGGTATTTCGGCTTCAGAGGCTGGTGCTGGTTCCACAGGTGGTGGAGTCGGAATACTACTTTGTCCAGAGACTACGGGTTGAGCTACAACGGTTGACACAGGTTCTGGAGGGCTGCTTTTTGCAACAGGCATCTGTGGCGTAGGTTCTGGGGGAACTGCCATCTCTGTTGGTGGTAAAGATGATTCGGGAGGATGGGAGTTAGTAGAACCGCTCATTCCCAAAGCATCTGGTTGTAAAAGTTCTAACAATGGATCGGGTGGAACTAACGCTGGCACTTCCACAGGAATATCGGGAGTGACTGTTGTAGCTACTGCGGGATGAACGTGTGGAACTCCTGCGGAGTGAAGGTTATAGCCACACTGACCACAGAATGCAGCATCTGCCTGCACAGTTGCCCCACAACTGGGACAATTAGTAGTCGCAGGTAATGGTGTATAGCAAGCTTCACACTGGACAGCGCCATCAGGGTTGGGATGATTGCAATTAGGGCAGACGATCATCGATATTTAGCCTTTGTTCAAGATCATCATAAATATAGGTAGGACTGGCAAGCAGAGGGCGGCCCTAGCTTTAGATTCTAGCAATTACTGCTAATGGAACAATGAATTAGACACTCTTACACGGGGAAGGAGAGCAGGGGGGCAGGGGGCAGGGGAGCAGGGGAGCAGAGGGGCAGGGGAAATAATAGTAACTCCTAACTAACTCCTAACTTCTAACTCCTAACTCAGCACTCAGCACTCAGCACTCAGCACTCCCAATTCCCCATTCTTCAATGTTGAAGTTCCAAACCTGCTGCCGCATCCAGCAGCCACCAAAGTTCTCCTTGGGGCTGAATTAAGCGGGATGGGTAAGTAAAGTCATCGGCTACAGGTGCAAAGACTTGTGCTAAAGCTGGTCGTTTATTCGCACCAGCAACCAGAAAAATCACGCTACGAGCAGAGTTGATGAAGGGGTATGTGAAACTTATCCTGGGGTTTCCGTCTTTATTACCCACAGTTACAAGGCGATCGCGTACTTTAAGAGCCTCTGTGTGGGGAAACAAAGATGCGGTATGTGCATCATCACCCATTCCTAGTAATACTACATCCAAGGGGGGAAACTCGACCCCAGAAGAATTGAAAAATTCTTTGAGATGTTGTTCATACTTCGCAGCAGCCAGTTCTGGATTGGCTTCTAAAGTTGGTACGGCGTGAATGTTAGTCGCTGGGATATCAACGCGATCTAGCCACGCACGACGCGTCATCAGTTCATTGCTATCGGGGTGATCTGGTGGTACGTAACGCTCATCTCCCCAGAATATATGAATTTTATCCCAAGGCAGTTTTTGAGTAGCAATCGCTTCGTATAACGGTTTAGGTGTACTGCCACCAGACAAGGCGATAGTAAACCGCCCCCGCTGCTCGATGGCAGTTTCTAACTTAGACAGAATTAATTCTAGCGCTCGTGCAACCAGCGCCGGCTGATCCGGTAGAACTTCAACGGTTTTGTTCATGGCTTCATCATCATATTGCTGGCTTCCAGCAATACAATACCGAACTTATTACAATCTCCCTTTTTAACTTTTGAAACATTTAACATCGTGGATTAAGTAAGCTGGAAAATATAGACCCTCCTTATCACCTTCAAGGGTAAGTTTTCAGTAGTGAGTTGTACTAACTACTAACCACTCGGATGATTATTTTTATTTACATCCAGTTACTTGATACTTTGTTGATTAACGCTACAAAGGATACATTTATTAATTCTTATTAAAAATTAATAAAACTAATTAATTACAAACAACGTTTCCCAGTTAGGGATCGCTTCGCGTTGAGCGATTAACAATTCTTGAATTCCTTTTTGGGCCACATCTAACAGTTGATCTAACTGAGTGCGGCTAAAGCTGCCTTCTTCGGCTGTTCCTTGGACTTCAATGATTCCCAGGTGTTGATTCATCACCACATTAAAATCTACTGTTGCAGCTACATCTTCGATATAATTCAGATCCAAAAATGGCTCTCCCTCCAGTAATCCTACGGAAACTGCTGCTACCTGTCCACACAAAGGCGATCGCTCCAACACGCCCTCTTGCAATAATTTAGAAACCGCATGAGCCAACGCTACAAACGAGCCTGTAATGGCTGTTGTCCGAGTTCCGGCATCTGCTTGCAACACATCAGCATCCACAGTCAGCGTGCGTTCTCCCAGTGCCTCAAAATCCACTGCTGCGCGTAAACTGCGGCCAATTAAACGTTGAATTTCTTGCGTCCGTCCAGATAATTTCAATAATTCCCTTTCTTGGCGTTTTTGGGTAGCAGATGGTAACATTCGGTACTCAGCAGTTAGCCAGCCTTTACCAGTTCCTTCGAGAAACTTCGGAACTCCCTTATTAACGCTAACGGTACAAAGTACTTGCGTATCACCGCATCTTGCAAGAACAGAACCGGGGGCAAAGCGGGTGAAACTGGGGTGAAAGCTAATCGGACGTAGTGCGTAGGGAATCCGACCATCAGGACGCTGCCAAGCCATTGGAATTGCCTCAAGTTTTACAATACTGCCTTAAGATTACCTTAGTGTTGTAAATCTACTGGGGATTGGGGAAGGTGGGGCCCCCTCTGGGGATAAGGGGTAATGGGGATTGTGAAGAATTCTTCCTAACTCCTAACTCTCCCACTCAGCACGGGCTAAACCTTAGCTACCGCTAACAGCACTCTTCAAGGAACTGAAAGCAGAGTCAAAATATTTTGCTGCACCATCTCTGGTGATTGGTCGCCGTTGATGGTCAACAAGCAGCGACGACGGTCGTAATATTCTAGGATGGGAATGGTGCGATCGTAGAATAATTCTACACGGCGCTGCACGATTTCCGGTTGGTCATCTGGTAGCGATCGCCCCAAGGATCGACTAACCATGACTGCTTCCGGGACTTGGAGATAAATTGCCCAATCTAGCTTTTGCCCTAAATCATCCAATAAAAAATCTAATTCTTCAGCTTGGAAGGCAGTACGGGGATAGCCTTCTAACACCCAATCGGAGTTAATATCTGGTTGTCTGAGCCGTATTCGGATCAATTCAATGATCATTTCGTCTGGAACTAACTCCCCTTTTTGCATATAGGGCCGTGCGTGGTAGCCTAGTTCACTCAAGCTAGCGTAAACCGAAAGAGAAGTCCGGGGATCGGCTTCCAACCATCGAAATTCCGGCAGGGGCTGATTGCCAGATATTGCTGACCGTAAAATGTCACCTGTGGAAATCAGAGGAATATCAAGGTATCTGCAAAGCCTTTGTGCTTGAGTGCTTTTCCCCGATCCTGAACCTCCCAGAATCACCAATCTCACAACGATTTACTCCTCATCCTGTCAAATTCACTACTAGCTAAGTCTGTTTTGCCCAAACAACCGACAAATCTAACATTTAGCGATTTTCAGATGTTCTGCCTAGCTTTTTTGAATAATTGGGACTGTAACTCTTATGTTTTCATTTTTACAACTCATTTCCGATAAAAGACGAAAAAAATTTAAATCAAAATAACCCTTGACTTCAATACAAACGTAGTGTTTGACTAAGAATGCAATTTGCCAAATCCACCACACCTGTGAAAAACAGATTGATTATACAGGCAAATTTATCAGAATTACCGCCAGCAATAACCCTTAACTTGTTGTATTTTTTTAACTTAACCTTATGGTTGCCCAGCTAGAAAGTCAAAGTATCAATTCAACCTTAACCCTACCATATCCAGTAGAAGGACTAGTGCAAGTTTTCACTAGCTCTCATCGCAACTTTTTTACGAGCGTGATGGCTCAATCACTGAGAATAGCTGGACAAGGAACGGCTGTATTAATAGTACAGTTCCTCAAAGGAGGTATTCGCCAAGGACAGGATCGACCCATCCAATTAGGACAAAATTTAGATTGGATTCGCTGTGATTTGCCTCGTTGTATCGATACACCGCATTTAGACGATACGGAAAACCAAGCTTTACAAAAGCTGTGGCAGTATACACAACAAGTAGTGTGTGCGAGTAAGTATTCTCTCGTGGTGTTAGATGAGTTAAGTTTAGCGATTAACTTTGGTTTAATTCCTGAAACGGAAGTTTTAGCGTTTTTGGCAAAACGCCCTCCCCACATTGATATTATTCTCACAGGGCCAGAGATGCCCAAATCTCTTCTCGATGTGGCAGATCAAATTACAGAAATCCGTCGGAGTTATCGACCTTAAACAAAATACTCAATTTGTGCTAATATTACAATTCTGTGTCAAATAGTCTGTGAACCTGTGATTAAAAACGATGCTTGGATTAAAGAAAAAGCTGAAAAGGGTATGATATTGCCCTTTGAGCCAAATTTAATCCGTCATAGTGAGGAACTACCTGTCATTTCGTTTGGTCTTGGTAGCTTTGGCTATGACATACGCCTATCACCAGTAGATTTCCGTATATTTAGGCATATTCCAGGAACTGTAGTTGATCCCAAGAACTTTAACCCTGAAAACTTGCTACCTACTAAACTTCACACAGATATAAACGGTAGCTACTTTATTCTTCCAGCCCACTCCTATGGGCTTGGAGTTGCCCTTGAAAGGCTAGAAATACCAAATAATATTACAGTAATTTGTATAGGTAAGAGTACTTATGCTCGTTGTGGAATTATTGCAAATGTAACTCCAGCCGAAGCGGCTTGGCGTGGTTACTTGACACTAGAGTTATCCAATGCTTCTAGTGCTGATTGCCGCATTTACGCTAATGAAGGAATAGTTCAGCTGCTCTTTTTGGAAGGAGCACCTTGTAATGTAAATTATGAAGAACGTCAAGGAAAGTATCAAGATCAACCAGATGTAGTCACTATCGCTCGGGTTTGAATTTCAAAACTAGACATTTGAGTTATAAAATTTTCAAATGGTAAACCTAGACTTTTCAACAAGGTCGTTTAAAAGCTATGGGTTACACTAAATTAATAGCAATAAATATATCTAGGTGAGAAAGAATCACTTAGTTCTATCTTTGTTTTCTGTGGGAGATGTTTGTACTGCTTGTTGATGTAAAATAGGCTGTAAAATTTGAACTAGTGTTAAAAGTATAGTTGCAATAGTTAGAATAATAGTAAAATACGTCTGATTTGTCTCAATAAAATCTCTAAGTTCGCTGAATAAACCCTTTCTAGTGTTTCCAGCAATTCTTTTAGAAGGTTTCTTATATGGAATAGCTCCCTGTTGGACATCAAGTATATAGAGTGTACAAAATACTTGTCCTTTTTTAAGTTTAACGGTTCTTTTGCCTAAATTGAAAACTGTGATGGAAAGCTTTCCGTCGTATCCAGGATCTATTTTTGATGAGGTATTAGATCAGAAATGTTGAATACTGATACAAAACTTTACATAGATAGTTACACTAACTCTAAAAAGGCTAAATTAGT
>NZ_JABXKN010000022.1:0-116414 GCF_017115065.1 Nostoc sp. JL23 | reverse complement strand
ATTGGGCATTGGGCATTGGGCATTGGGCATTGGGCATTGGGCATTGGGCATTGGGTGTTGGGTATTGGGCATTGGAGTCCTGAGTGAGGAGTTCAGAGTTATTCTCCCCATGCCCCATGCCCTATGCCCCATTCCCCAATTCAGTTGTAACCGCGCCAAACACCAATGAGAGAACCTTGCACCTGTACTTGCATAGCACTGACTTCAATGGGATTGTACTTAGGATTTGCTGGTTTGAGAGTAACGCGATCGCCTTGGCGATAAAAACGTTTTAATGTTGTACCAAATCCATCAACTCTGGCGGCGACGATAGTACCATTTTTTAAATGATTTGGTTCTGCTACTGGACGCAGAAATACCACATCGCCATCAGTGATTAAATCTTCAATCATGCTATCGCCAGCCACCCGCAAAGCATAGGTTTGGGGAGGTAAATCGAAATTAGAAAAGTCTAAATGATCTACAGCATCAGTAAACGGTTCTATTAAACCACCAGCAGCGATCGTGCCCAAAATTGGTACACCTTGCTTAACAGGACGCAAAATCCGAATCGTTCGCGCTTGTCCTTCAGTCCATTCTATATATCCCTTAGTCCGTAAATGTTCTAAACGGCTTTGAATTGGTGCTGGTGACTTCAGGTTCATCGCTTGCATCATTTGCCTAATTGAAGGCGAATGCTGGTGCGATCTGATGTATTCTGCCAACCATTCGTAAAGTTCTTGTTGAGCTTCCGTTAGACGTTCCATAAATTTGCAGGAAGTAATTATAAATGTCTCTAGAACATTAGTACTACAAAAAACTCCCCATAACAAGAGAAAAGTAAAAATATGAAAGGCAAAAGCAAAATTATTTTCTTCTCTTTTGCCTTTTGACAAATAAGAATATAACAGGGTACAGGTTGCAGGTTAGAGGTTACAAGGAAGAAAACTACACCCTATCCCCTGTGCCCTATTCCCTTACTTTGCCCCTAAAATACTTGCAAGCAAAGCTTTTTGAGCGTGCAGGCGATTTTCTGCCTGTTCCCAAACTCGTGATTGGGAACCTTCAATAACAGCCTCGGTAATTTCTTCACCGCGATGGGCTGGTAAGCAGTGTAAAACAATTGCCTCTGGATCAGCAAGGCTCAATAGCTGCTCTGAAATTTGGTAAGGCTGGAAAATTGGCATCCGGTTGTCTGCTTCTGCTTCTTGCCCCATACTCGCCCAAACATCAGTGTAAAGTACAGCAGAACCCTTTGCGGCTAATTCTGGATCGTGAGTCAGGAGGACTTCAGTTTTGTTGTTAGCGATCGCTCTTGCTTGCTCTACAATCTGAGAATCTGGCTCATATCCACTAGGAGTAGCAATTCGAACATTCATCCCCACTAAAGCACAGCCCAACATCAAAGAATTAGCTACATTATTCCCATCACCCACGTAGGTTAAAGTTAACCCAGCAAGAGTGCCAAAGCTTTCTTGAATCGTCAATAAATCAGCTAATACCTGACAAGGATGTTCTGCATCAGTAAGTGCGTTAATCACTGGAATCTTGGCATATTCCGCAAAAGTTTCTAAATCCTGCTGGGCAAAAGTGCGAATTGCCAAAATATCCAGATATCGATCTAACACCCGCGCTGTATCCTGCAAAGGTTCCCCGCGACTAACTTGAGTAACATTAGGATTGAGATCAATTACCTGTCCACCCAGTTGGTACATCGCCACTGTAAAACTTACCCGTGTACGAGTTGAAGCTTTGGAGAACAACAACCCCAAAACTTTATTACACTGCAACTTCAACTGCTGTGATTTAAGTTGAGTTGCCAATTGCAGAAGTTCTTGAAGTTCCGTAGAACTAATGTCCGCTAGACTTAATAAATCTCGTCCGAGCAATGCTGCCATGCTTGTAATCTGTAAAAAATAATTATATATTTCTGTTCCTTTATTCAGCCGTGCCAAGAAAATATAGTTTTAAAACTGACCAGATATTTTTGGGTTCAGCCCAGGATTTGAGTTAGCTTTTGCGATGAATATTAATTTATCAACTTTATCAGTGATTCAGAATCCCTGATTGTTTCTGGTTCATCACAATGGAAACGCCAGAACAACCATCTAGGCGTACAAAAGCAGCGATATCGCGAAAATTTCTGGTCTTTTAGCCTAATTTCTGATGAAGTAGATATTTTTTAGAATTAACAGCTAGACAAATAAATGGATTATGGTACAATGATGAATCGTGGTTGCTAATTAAGAGTAATCGTCGTAATCGTCAAACTTGCCAGCATAGCACAGTGGTAGTGCATCCGACTTGTAATCGGAAGGTCGCGAGTTCAAATCCCGCTGCTGGCTTTTATTAAAATGCGTTACGGCTCAAGCCGTAACGCATACTACCTACTTTAGATGTTTTTTAATTGGAAGTCCCTAATGGGTTGCCACTACCTCTCCTTCCAGGCGAACGAGTCGGTCTGCCAAAAGTTTTTCAAGGTCTTCTAGTGCCTTGGTGAAACCTTTAATACCTTCGTCTAGTTTGTCAGTTGCCATACGGTCAGCAGCGTGCATCTTGTCATAGCTAGCTTTGTCAATAGATATCTTTTCGATTTCCAAGCTTGCTGCCTTCGCAGGGTCAAGTTTGCGTGGCAGTTCTCCAACGGTTGCTTGCAATTCAGCCAAAAGCGACGGCGAAATAGTCAGCAAGTCACTACCTGCAAGTTCAGTAATTTCACCAAGGTTACGGAAACTAGCTCCCATAACTTCGGTTTTGTAGCCAAATTTCTTGTAGTAGTTGTAGATTTTGGTGACGGACAAAACTCCTGGATCTTCGGTTGCTGGGTAGCTATCGCGTCCGGTATCTTTTTTGTACCAGTCGAGAATCCGACCGACGAAGGGAGAAATTAGAGTAATGCCGGCTTCTGCACAGGCGATCGCTTGGTGAAGACCAAACAATAAAGTAAGGTTACAGTGAATACCTTCTTTTTCGAGAATTTCCGCAGCGCGAATGCCTTCCCAGGTGCTGGCAATTTTAATTAAAACGCGATCGCGACCAACTCCAGCAGCTTTATACTGAGCAATTAAGTCCCGTGCTTTAGTCAGGGTAGCTTCGGTATCGTAGGACAAGCGAGCATCCACTTCCGTAGACACGCGACCGGGAATGATTTGCAAAATCTTTAATCCAAAGGCAACTGCCAAACGGTCGAAAGCCAGAGAAACTATCTGTGCTTGGTTGGCTCCGGCTCCAGCATCTTTCTTCGCTTGCAGTAAAGTTTGATCGACAATTCCCTGATATTCTGGCATTTGTGCCGCAGCAGTAATCAGTGAAGGATTGGTGGTAGCGTCTTGGGGTTTAAACTTTTCAATTGCCTGGATATCCCCTGTATCTGCGACTACAACAGTCACTTGTCGCAATTGTTCTAGTAAATTCTTAGACATAAAATACTCCGTGATGAATGTTACAGGATTTACTTATTCCCCAGTTCTTTACACTCTTTACTCTTCCTTCAATTCTGATTCTGGCAATTTTTCTTAATGATTGCCCAATTTTGCTTACTATCTTGAGCCACAGCCTTATTCTAAGTGCCTTATGCCGAAATTGGCTGTCCAATGGAATGCACTTTGATTAAACTAGTTGTGCCCGATTTACCAATTGGAACACCAGAGGTAATTACTACCTTATCGCCCTTGTTTGCTAGACCCATGTCTACAACTGTGTTCACTACATTGGTAAACATCTCTTCAGCATTGTGGACTGGTGGGATCAACAAAGCTTCCACACCCCAAGAAAGTGCTAGCTGGCGGTAAGCGGTAATGTCGGAGGTTAGGGCAATAATGGGAGAAGTCGGCCGATATTTAGACACCATTCTCGCCGTACTTCCTGATGAAGTGTTACAAAGAATTGCCCGTGAGCCAGTTTCATAAGCGATGCGACAGACGGATTCTGCCACAGATTCGGTAACGCTGAGACTGCCTGCTTCATGACACCAAGCGTGTTTGCTACCCTCATCTAAAGCTTGTTCTGTCCGCACGGCGATGTTGTGCATCATCTGGACGGCGGCGACGGGATATTGTCCGACAGCTGTTTCACCAGAAAGCATTACTGCGTCTGTTCCATCCAAGATAGAGTTAGCAACATCGGTTGCTTCGGCGCGGGTGGGATCGGGGGCGCTAATCATCGACTCTAGCATTTGGGTGGCTGTAATCACCGGCTTACCAGCACGATTGCAACGGCGAATAATATCTTTTTGAATTAGGGGTACTTCGTGAATTGGCACTTCCACCCCTAAATCGCCACGGGCAATCATAATCGCGTCGGCAACTTTCAGAATGGAGTCAAAGTTTTCTACTGCCTCCGATCTTTCGATTTTGGCAATTAAGCGGATCGAAGCGCCAGCGGCTTCAATCATTCGTCTGGCGGGTTCTAAGTCTTGTGGCGATCGCACGAAGGACACCGCCACCCAATCTACACCCAACTGAATCCCAAAACGCAAATCCAGCAAGTCTTTTTCGGTGATCGAACTTACAGGTAAAGGAGTTTGGGGCAGGTTCACTCCCTTGTGCGTAGAAATTAACCCGCCAATTTTCACTTGGGCGCGAATGCGATCGGCATCGCGATCGGTAACTATCAATTTGACGCGACCATCATTAATTAAAATTGGTTCGCCTGGTCGCACCATTGCGAACAAAGTCGGCAATGGTAGGGGTAGTTCGTCAATACTCCCACCCTTTTCTTGCAAAACAAAAGTAACTTCAGTACCAGCTTCTAAATTTAACCCTTCCGGTGGTAAAGTTCCCAAGCGAATTTTGGGGCCACACAGGTCTTGCATAATGGCGATCGGCTTTTGCAGCTCAGTACTAATCTGCCTGAGATAGTGAGCCGTTTGGGCGTGGAATTCATAAGCTCCGTGGGAAAAATTCAGCCGTGCCACATTCATTCCAGCTTTTACCAAGGCTTGCAGCTTTTCAGGTGCAGATGTAGCCGGGCCAACAGTACAAATGATTTTGGTTCGACGCATAGGGATTGGGGGTTGAGGAGTAACCTGCAAATTTGGATGCTTGGAGCGTAGGCGTAGCCCGTCGTAGACATCGCACAAAACATCCAAATTCACACGTGCTTCATATCACTGGTTTGCTAAATAAAAATACTAGATTCCGTTTTATTTTCGGAGTATTTACCATTTGACCCAAATCCCAAAAGTCCCTAGTCAAGAGTCAGCAGTCAAAAGCTAATGACCAATGACTAATGACTAATGACTAATGACTAATCAAACCACAGCCGCTGTCGGGGCGAGTTTTTCCTTCTGTGACATAGACAACATCAGGTCAATCACGCGATTTGAGTAGCCCCACTCGTTGTCATACCAGGCAATTACCTTGAAGAAGTTTGAATTCAACTCAATCCCAGCACCTGCATCGAAGATGCTGGAATGAGTATCACCTTGAAAATCTGTGGAAACTACTTCTTCGTCTGTGTAACCCAAGATACCCTTTAGTGAACCTGCGGCAGCCTCCTTCATCGCAGCACAGATTTCCTTATAACTGGTGGCTTTGGCTGTTTTGAAAGTTAAATCAACTACAGAGACATCGGGAGTTGGAACTCGTAATGCCATCCCAGTTAACCTGCCCTTCAATTCTGGTAAAACCAGTGCTACGGCTTTCGCTGCGCCTGTGGAGGAGGGAATAATATTTTGGGATGCACCTCGACCACCCCGCCAGTCTTTTTTGCTGGGGCCGTCTACAGTTGGCTGAGTCGCAGTCATAGCATGGACTGTGGTCATCAACCCTTCAGTCAACCCGAAATTATCATTAATCACCTTAGCTATGGGAGCTAGACAGTTTGTAGTGCAGCTAGCATTGGAGACAATGATATCCTTGGCGGGGTCAAATAGGTGATGATTGACACCTATTAACAGAGTAGTAACTCTATCTGGATCTTTAGTGGGAGCGGAAATTACCACTCGCTTTGCACCTGCCTTTAAGTGGTTTGCAGCTCCTTCGTAGTCAGTGAAGAGTCCGGTAGCTTCTACGACATAATCTGCACCTAATTTTCCCCAAGGTAACTCTGCTGGATTCCTCACTGACACACAAGGAATGAAATGTCCGTCAATGAGAATACCGTCTTCCTTGGCTTCAACCTTCTGTTTTAATTTACCGTGGGTTGAGTCGTACTTTAATAGGTAAGCGAGGTTATCTGGTGGTACTAGGTCGTTAATGCCCACAAACTCAATGTTGGGGTTATCGATGCCAGCACGAAGCACAAGTCGCCCGATTCGACCGAAGCCATTGATACCAACTTTCAATTTAGTCAAGATTAAACCTCCCGTTGTGGAAGTTGAACAAAAGGAGAAAGTTAAAAGTCAAAATAGATTGCCTTTTACTCTTTACTCTTTGATCCTGACAGTCTCAGTCGGCTAAGGCATATTTACTTGGCATATTTTAAGGATTGGGCATTGGGCATAAGGCATTAATTATTCTCCTCTGCTCCCCTGCTCCCCTGCCTCCCCTGCTCTCCAATTCAAGTGGGTTGGACAAATCGCTTAATTTCACCACAGGCAATGTAAGACTTGCCATCTGGCGCGGTTTTGACTTCATCAACGACGTAAAGCATTCCTTCTTCGCGAACCGATCGCGGAAAACGCATGTTCCAATCTGGTTCATATCCGTCGGAAACCACCCTAGCGCGTAGCTTGCTGCCATCTTTGACACACTGAACTAAAATGCTGTCCCCTACACTGTCAGTTGTAGGAAGATCGGCAGCACTGGCAGGGCCTTTGGAAGCTTTACCTGTGTTAGTTGGATACGATTGTCTAGGGGCAACAAAGATATCTGTTTCACCGGGTTTAGCAAAACGGGTAATCTTACCACGTACCCGATAGAAAGTGCGATCGCTTGAGAGTTCCAACCCTTCAACGACATAGCGTGCCCCCTCGGCACGAATGGCGCGGGGAAACTGGATGTTCTTGGTTGAATCATAGCCTTCGGACATGACCTTGATCCGCAGTTTACCCCCTTCACGAACGCAGTGCAATTCAACGCCTGAACCGACTTCATTCACAATGGGCATGGCGTAAACTTCATCGCCAGCAGTGACACCACGACCCACCAAATCGCTGCGATTGCGCGTCATCGTCTGGTAAGTCTGATCCCGCATCTCTTTCCGTCCGGCATTGCCTAGAGCTTTTTGAGCGATTCGACTGGCGAAATATTCAAGCTGATCGATTTCTTCAGCAATTTCAAAATTCTCGTTCAAGCCTTTATCCCGCAAATCTTTCACAAGCGCCTGCAGGATTTGTTCAGCTTCCTGATGCTTGCCATGCTCAGCGAGATTAAGCCCAGTCTCTTTGGCCTTAGCGATGGTAAGGCGACTCAGTTCCAGAATGATATGGCTCGTAGCAGCAAAAGCTGCTTCCTCAACAGTGCCAACTTTGGCGACGACATCAACTGTACCTGACACGCTTTGAATGCGGTCATCTTGCACAACATCGGCGCTGTAATGCAGCTTCATCACAGGTAAATCGCCAACTTGAGCGCTTGATATCCCCAGACTCAAACCGAGAAGTTTGTCTTCACCCTCGTAAAGCTCTCCCAAAGTGATGACAGCTTTACCAGCGTCATTCTGGCTAACTTTAGCCAGACTTAAGGTATCAACCAGGCTGACACCATCTGCTAATTCAAGCGTCACCTTGAGGTTCTGTCCCACTACTGCTCTGAGACTGTCTAGCTCAATACTAAACACTTCAGTTGCTTCGTCGATGCTCTGAATGAAGTAGAAGTTGCCTGTAGCGGCCCTTGCCATACCAATCAGCAGGTCTTCATTAAAACCTTGAGCAAAGCCTAACGTAGTTGTAATAATGCCTTCCTCAGCTTTTTGCCCTGCTGTCGCTGTCAGTATTTTGGGGTCTTGAATGCCCATATTGGCGTGACCATCGGTAAGCAGGAGAACACGGTTGATTTTTTGCGGGTCGAGTCGCGTTTTCACGTGTTCGCAGCCTTTGAGCCATCCCCCCGATAAGTTGGTAATACCGCCGGCTCTCACCTTGCGGATGGAATTTTTCAGTGTAGATTTGTTAGTCACAGCTTGGGGTGGCACAACACTATCCACTTCATCGTCGTAAACAACTACTGAGAGAATGTCATCAGGCTCAAGTCGATCTACCACAGACTCAGCGGCTTTGAGCGCGTGATGCAAGGGAGCGCCTGCCATAGAGCCGGAACGGTCAATTACAAGCGAAAGGTTAAGGTTACGTCGAGGAGATTTAGCTATGTCAGGACGAAAACGTAGCAGAATATCAGTCTTTAATGAAGATCCTGCGGCGAGGATAGATTGCTCAAATTCGTAACTTGTCTTAATCATTTTTTATATCTCTTAGAATTGTCTGTTATCAGCTACAAGCCTTGTGAAACATAGACAGTAAATGCTTTATTTAGTGTACCCAGAAATAAGTTTATTCAGTATATAAATGCTGTTTAATGTAAAATTTTATAGTTTTATTATCTTGCCAGCGTAGACAAAGCCCGTCGTAGACATTCTCGACTCTCCGGTACTCAAAGGCGATCGCACTGGTCACTATTGCGGGAAACTGAAAGCAGATATATTAGGAGAGGAGAACCTAATGAGTTGGACTAAAGTTCTTGCCGTCGATGCACTTTCCCCAGGTGCGCGAGAAGTGGTGAAAGTTGGCAACCGGAAAATTTTGCTTTTGAATCACGAAAGTCAGTTTTATGCTGTAGATAACACTTGTCCTCACCTAAAATTACCTTTGAAAAGTGGGAAAATAAATGAGAATGGCGCAATTGTTTGTTCCTTCCATCACAGTGCTTTTGACCTGCGGACTGGTGAGGTAAAAGATTGGTGTTCTTGGCCACCTGGTGTAGGTAAGGTACTCTCGTTAGTTTCACAACCAAAGGCACTGCCAGTGTTTCCGATTCGTGTGGAAGAAGGCAGTATCTGGGTTGATGTCCAAGAGGAATAAACTCTCACCCTAAATTTACTGAAATAGGGTTGAGAAAAAAACCAATAAAAACCCCAGCTAAACTCATTAGCTGGGGTTTCTATCAAGATTTACCTATTTTAAAGATATAGGAATTATGGAATGAGAAAATAGAACGTCTTCTCAAGTAGTTTGAACACTTTACTGTGATGTAATGTTGGATTGTGTGTTGCCATTGCCAGCTTCTATAGAAGCTGTAGCACTTTGAGATTGGCCTAAATTGACTTTGAATACCTTACTCTGCTCTTGCTCCAGTTTGGGTAAAGTCAAAATTAAAATCCCATCTTTTAGGTCTGCCTTAATTTGTTGATTCTGAACTTTGGTTGGCAGAGGAATTACTCTAGCGAACTTGCCATACCGGAATTCAGAATGCACTTTATCCTTAGATTGGGAATGTTTTTCGTAACGATGCTCACCAGCAATCGAAACTGCATCTTGAGTAACTTGAACATCCAAGTCTTTACCTTCCACGCCTGGAATCTCAACTCTTAATAGCAACTCTGAACCATTATCATGTAATTCAACCGCAGGTACCCACGCTGTTCTCGGTGATGCAGAAATATCTGAGTTACCACGCTCGGCTACTGTCAGATCAGAGAATAGTTGATCCATTTGACGACGCAGAATCTCCATTTCACGGAATGGTTCCCAACGAATGAGTGCCATATTTCAATCTCTCCTTAACTTTCTAATTCAATTTTGGGTAATCAATCAAAGTTTTAGAGGTGTTTTTGAGAGAGGAGCTTTATTTGCTTTGTTTCTTCTCTCTAGTAAGTAATTTAATAAAAGAAGAATCTAAAAACAGTTGGGTAAACCGTACAGACATAGGTTGGATTTACCGTATCAAACAAAACAATCATCAAAAGCTTGAGAATAGTTAATGTCAAAGGAAGTAGGCAATCATAAATTAAACTAGATTATGTAATCTAAATTTAATTAAATTCGCTTGTAGTCAGAAGCTCTAGCCCGATCTCAGGGTTAGATTGACAAAGACGCTGGACGTAGCTTGCCGTATGAAGACTTGCTAACGCTTTTGGCGTCTCCCCAATGCGAAGGACTACGGTGTGGACACAAGTAGAAAAAAGGTCGATTTCCCATTGTTCTCAGATTTATCTCGTTCCCATACAGAGCATGGCAATGGCTGATTAGCGGCTGCTGCCTCCAGTCAGACATTGAGTCAGAGACTCAATGAATGCATTCCCAGTCGGAGACTGGGAACGAGTCAAGCCTCATCAACCTAGATTTTTAGGACTTGTATGTACACCGTAGCTTTGGCTGTTTGGGATTCTTCCGATTTAATTAAGTAATGAAGCAGACATAATATAAGCAGTTATCCTGCTTTATATGCAACTTTTCTATACACCCGGCGCTGAAGTATAGTTGTAAGCGATGATGATTTTATTTACAATCTGGTGATAGAGTTTTGCTTTCTGATTTCATGTTCAGTTTTATTGAAAAAATTATTCCTGATTGAAAATTAACTTAGTAACTGATATGGATGCTCAAAAAATAAAAATTTTATTAGTTGATGACAACTTAGAGAATTTACATTTTTTATCAGACATCCTTCAACAGCAAGGTTATGAAGTACAAAATGTCATTTCTGGACAATTGGCAATCAAGACGGCACTTGCTTCTCCTCCAGATTTGCTTTTGTTAAATGTTATTATTATAGAGAGGGATGGTTATGAAGTATGGCAATATTTAAAAGCTAACGATCAAACTCAAGAAATCCCGATAATTCTTTTCGGAATTTTCGATGATTTTTTTGAAAAAATAAACATCTTAAACTTAGGTGATATTGACTATATTACTCAACCATTCAAAACTAAAGAAGTTTTATTACGCATCCAAAATCAACTCACTCTCCAAAGACTGAAAAAACAGTTAAAAGAAAAAAATAACCAACTGCAACAGGAGATTCAAGAGCGTCAACGGATTACAGTTGAGTTAAATATTCGCAACCGACAAATAGAAGATATTTTTACAGAAATTCCCTTTAGCATTAGCAAAGCCTTTTGTAGAGAAGTTTATCAAAGCGAACGCCTTGTAGTCGAAGCCGCCCTCAAGAAGAGTGAAAGTCAGTATCGCCTCCTAGTGGAGACATCCCAGGACATGATCTGGTCGGTGGACATTGATGGAATAATTACTTTTGTCAATCCAGCAGTCAAACAGATTTATGGCTACGAACCCCAAGAAATGATCGGGCGTGCCTTAATTGATTTCATCTCACCTACACAAGTTGCTCAAGATAAAGTAGCCTTTGAGCGTGTTCTTCAGGGAAAGTCTATCTTCCAGCATGAAACTACCTGTGTGGCTAAAGATGGTACCTTACTTTATCTAATGTTGAATGCGATCGCATTACGCAACGAAGAGGGTCAGGTTATAGGTATGACAGGCACTGGTAGTAATATTACGCAGCGCCGAGGCGTAGAAAAATTACTCCAAGAAAGCGCGATTAAGCTCCGCAATCATAATCTAGTGCTAACACAATTGGCACAAAATCAGACGCTTTATCAGGGTGATTTGAAAGCAGCCTTGAGTAAAATCACAGAAACAGCGGTCAAGAATATTGGCATGGAACGAGCTGGTGTCTGGCTGTATGACGAAACAGGCATGAAAATCCAGTGTTTTGATCTATTTGAGGGCAGTAGCAATCAACATAGCGAAGGACTTTTCTTGTCAGCGGTAGACTATCCAATTTATTTTGCAGCTTTGCAGCAAGAACAACCAATCGCCGCAGATGATGCTCATACCGATCCCAGAACTAAAGAATTTTCTGTGTCTTATTTAAGATTAAATATTACCTCCATACTCGATACACCCATTAGGCTGGAGGGAAAGACCGTAGGAGTTTTATGCCTGGAGGCGGTGGGAGTTACGCATCATTGGACGCTAGAAGACCAAAATTTCGCTCGCTCTCTGGGCAATTTAGTATCTTTGGTATTGGAGGCAAAAGAACGCCAACGCGCAGAAGCAGCGCGACGGGCTTCTGAAGAAAAGTTAGCGTCAGCTTTTCGGTCATCTCCTGACCCAATTGCATTAATTACTGTTCCCAACAAACGCTACATCGAAGTAAACGACAGCTTTTGTCGGTTTTTTGGTTATTCTCGTTCTCAGGTAATCGATCGCACCGATGAAGAATTGCATATTTGGGTGAATCCAGAAGAATATAATTTTCTCATCAACATCCTGCAACAAGCAAAAGCCATCCGCAACTATGAGATTGATGTCTGCACTTCAACAGGAGAAATCAGGACAACACTGTTGAGTGCAGAAATGATCGAGATTGATGGGCAATGGTATGTACTGGGAACCGCAAAAGATATTACTGAACGCAAGCAGGCAGAAAATGAAAGCCGTTTGTTACTGTTGACAACCCAAGCTATCACTCGCGCCAGTGATGTCAACAACGCCTTAGCAGTGATCTTGCGTTTAATTTGTCACACCATTGGCTGGGATTTTGGTGAAGCCTGGATACCTAATGAAGATGGGACTGTTTTAGAACACAGACTGGGCTGGTACGGAGAGGAGAGCAGCTTAGAAGAATTCTGCCAGCAAAGCCAAACGGTGAAATTTTCTCTGGGAGTGGGATTGCCAGGAAGAGTTTGGAAAAACCAAGAACCAGAATGGATAGAAGATGTCTCTAAAGTTACACAACCAGTTTTCTTGCAATCGCTACAAGCAGCCAAGGTAGGATTCAAAGCTGGTTTTGGTGTTCCCATACTCGCTGGCAACCAAGTATTAGCTGTTTTAGTGTTTTTTAAACGTAGCTCAGTATTAGTAGATCGGCGTTTGCTCTTGCTAGTCAGTGCTGTTGCGGCTCAATTGGGTGGGTTGATTGAGCGCAAAACCCTAGAACAAGAACTAGCACTCAGAGAAGCTCGTCTCAATGCCTTCTTTAGCAGCGCTCCCGTCGGCATGAATATTGTAGATAACCAGCTGCGATTTGTGCAAATTAACCAACTGTTGGCGGAGATTAATGGACTACCCCAGCAAGATCATATTGGCAAGACCATCCATGAAGTCTTACCCCACATCGCCCCTTTAGTAGAACCAATTTATCAGCAAGTTCTGTTAACTGGTCAACCCATTCTCAATCAAGAATTAAGCAGCACATCAATCAAACAACCAGATATTATCCGCCACTTCTTAGCTTCTTATTTTCCGATTGTAGGTGAAGGCGATCGCCCCTCTGGTGTTGGCACAGTTTTAGTAGAAATTAGCGAACTACATGCAGCGCTACGCGAACGCAAACACGTCGAACAAGAACTGCGTTTAGCCAACGAACGCCTACAATATCTGCTCACATCTAGCCCTGTAGTTATTTATAGCAGCAAAATATCAGAGGATTTTAGCATTACTTTTATCAGTGAAAACGTTAAAGAAATGGTGGGCTACGAAGCGCGGGAATTTATCGATAACTCCAGTTTTTGGCTTTATCACGTCCATCCACAAGATATTGAACTGATCTCGGAAAAATTTTCTCACCTTATTAAGCAGGAGTACATTTCTTACAAATACCGTTGGTTACACGCTGACGGAACTTATCACTGGTTCTACGAAGAGATGAGGTTAATTCGTGACGAAGCGAATTCCCCGATCGAATGGGTTGGTTATTGGGCAGATATTAACGATCGCAAATTGGCAGAACTAGCTTTGCAGTCAGGCCAGCAACGATATCAACTTCTCGCAGAAGCCTCACCAGCTTGTATATTTCATACTGATGTAGATGGCAATGTTTTATATTTTAATCAACGCTGGAGTGAAATTACTGGATATAGTTTAGAAAATTCTCTGGGAACAGGTTGGGCAAATGCCGTACATCCAGACGACCGCGAGCAGCTATTGTTGGCATGGAATCAAGCAACAGTAGCGAAGTCAACCTATAAGTACGAACATCGTTTCTTGCATGATGATAATACAGTTGTCTGGGTAATTTGTCATGCTTTGCCAGAATTTAGAGATGATGGAGAAATTAAAGGTTACATCGGTACAATTACAGATATTACCGAGAGAAAATTGGCAGAAGAAGCCTTGCGTGAGAGTGCAGAGCGAGAAAGAGCGATCGCGCAAGTGATTCAAAGAATGCGCCAAACACTAGATTTAGAGACGATATTTGCGGCTACAACCGAAGAATTACGCCAAGTACTCAACTGCGATCGGGTTGTTGTCTATCGTTTCAATCCCGACTGGAATGGGGAATTTGTTTCTGAATCAGTGGGTAACGATTGGATTTCTCTCATAGAAGAACACAACAACAATCCTTATCTCACAGAGGGGGTATTACAAGATGGGCGTTGTCTAGCGAAAATTTTGGATAGCGCCGATAACCAGGTGGAATATCTCGATCTGCAAGCAACCCCAGGTGCAAGTTTTCTCTGTGTCCCAGACATTTACAATGCTGAGTTTCATCCTGCTTATATCAATCTCTTAGAGCGCTTTCAAGCTAAAGCCTACATTATTGTTCCGATTTTACATGGTAGTCAGCTTTGGGGATTGCTGGCGAGTTATCAAAATTCCGATCCCCGCCAATGGAAACCAGGAGAAATCAACATCGTAGTTCAAATTGGCAATCAGTTGGGTGTTGCTTTACAGCAGGCACAATTGCTAGCGCAAACTCAAAGGCAGTCACAAGCATTGCAAGAAGCTGTAATAATTGCTGATGCTGCTAACCGTGCCAAAAGCGAATTCCTCGCTAACATGAGTCACGAACTGCGTACCCCACTCAACGCCATCCTTGGTTTTACCCAAGTCATGAGCCACGATCATGATTTATCAACTGAACATCAGCAAAATCTCGCAATTATCAATCGTGCTGGCGAACATCTCCTGAATTTAATCAACGACATTTTGGAAATGTCTAAAATCGAAGCCGGCAGAATAACCTTAAATCTCAATAGTTTTGACTTAATTCGCCTCTTAGAAAACCTCGAAGAGATGTTGCGCTTCCGCGCCACCTCCAAAGGATTGGAATTGGTCTTTGAATATACATCTCACCTTCCCCAATACATCCAAGTTGACGAAAGTAAACTGCGTCAAGTCTTGCTTAACCTCCTGGGAAATGCCATCAAATTTACCGATACTGGCAGGGTGACGCTGCGAGTGGGGATGGGGGAGCAGGGGGGCAGAGGAGCAGGGGAGCAGGGGAGCAGAGGAGCAGAGGAGCAGGGGAGAATAATTAATGCCCAATGCCCAATGCCCAATGCCCAATCCCTAACCTTCGAGGTACAAGACACTGGTCGCGGTATTGCCCCACAAGAAATTGACTTGCTCTTTGAAGCTTTTGGGCAAACTGAAACCGGAAGAAAATCGCAACAGGGAACAGGATTAGGTTTAGCAATTAGCCGCAAGTACGTGCAACTAATGGGAGGTGATATTAGCGTTACCAGTATTATTGGCCAGGGAAGTAAATTTACTTTTGATATTCAAATTGGTCTAGCCACAGTCAGCGAAATCCAGAGCCAACAAATTAGACCCCAAGTTATTAGTTTAGCGCCCACTCAAAGCGAATACCGTATTTTAGTAGTTGATGACTCTACAGATAGCCGTTTAGTGTTAATGAAAATTCTCACATCCATCGGTTTTGTAGTCCAGGAAGCAATAAATGGCATTGAAGCGATCGCACTTTGGCAGACATGGCAACCACATCTGATCTTAATGGATATGCGGATGCCAATCATGGACGGCTATGAAGCCACAAAAGTTATTAAAACTAGAGAAGAAACCTCAATCCAAAATACCGAATCCCAAATCCCCAATTGGAAGACCATTATTATTGCCTTAACTGCTAATGCTTTTGAGGAACAACGAGAAGCAATAATCAAAGCGGGTTGCGATGATTATATTAACAAGCCTTTCCGTGAGGAGGAATTACTAGAAAAGTTGAGCGAATATTTGGGAGTTCAATATATTTATCAAGAAGAAAGCTATCAGTTAACAAACCTAAAGCAACAAAGACCAAAATCAATGTTGACGATCGCGGATTTAGTGAATCTATTATCTGAAATGTCGCCTGAATGGGTGAAACAGGTCTATACTGCCGCAGCCCAATGTAGTGATGACCTGATTTTAGAATTGATTGAGCAAATCCCTTCAGAAAATGCTGTACTGCAAAATTTTATCAAGAATTTAGCTCATGATTTTCAGTTTGAGAAAATCATGGAATTGACGAGTATTGCAGGAGTCTTATCCAGTTAATCAAAATTGATGGTTAAGCAAGTTCGTAGTAAGGACTTTAGTCCTTAATTTTCTCAGCACTAAAGTTCTTACTACAAACTTCCATTTTAAATTTTAGATTTTTCTTTCAATTCAAAGTCCAAAATTCAAAATGATTTTACCGTAAACGTCCCGATCGCAATGTACTGATAATTAACCACAAACCCAATAAACTAGCGACTGCAAAGAGGCTGGTGCTTAAAAAAGATAGCTGAGTTGTCTGCGCTCTGGTGGAAATAATTGCCGCACCCATAATCAGCGAACCCACTAATATACTAAAAGATAGTCGGTTAGCGGCATCATCCATAGTGCGCCGCACACCATCTAACCCCCGCAGCGATAAATTCCACTGTAAAGTTTCTGAGGTAACTCGGTCTAATAATAGTTCAATTTGGCGAGGAGATTGGAGAGACAGACTTTTAATATCTAAGGCTGTCCGTAATAGCGATCGCACTGGATTATCGCCTAGTAATTGCCGACGAAACAAGTCTGTAATTAATGGCTTAACTTCATCAAAAAAATTAAGCTCTGGGTTGAATGTCCGCGCTACACCCTCTAAATTCGCTAGGGTTTTAGCATACAAACCCATATTACTAGGCAGCCTAATTTTATTGTTGCGGGCAACTTGTAAAACTTCATAAATTATCTGACTGAAGTTTATTTGTGTGAGGCTGACATTGTGATACTTTCGCAACATGCGATCGTAATCATTTTCTAACCGTGATAAAATAACTGGTTGAGCAGAATCTGATAGCTGCAAAGTTAACTGAGCGCACCTTTGAGCATCTAAATCAACGATCGCTAACAACATCTCTGTTAATATCTGCTGTGTCCGGGGATCGAGTCTTCCCACCATGCCACAATCTAAGAGAGCCACACGACCATCTTTGAGATAAAACAAGTTTCCTGGATGGGGATCGGCGTGGAAAAAGCCATCAATATATAGTTGCTGGAAAAATACCCGAAACAACAAAGTAGTTATTTCTTTACGCTTTTCAGCAGGGTCTTTAATGTTAGGGTCATTATCCAAATCTGCCGCCAGGAACGGCACTCCATCGAGCCATTCCATTACCAGTAATTTCTCTGTGGTCAACTCCCAGTTAATTTCCGCAACTACTATTTGTGTGGGATCGTACCAGCGACTCTTGGATAAGTTGCGCCGCAGCTGGTCTGTAAAACCCGCTTCCCGTGTAAAATCTAACTCGGCTTCTAAGGCTTTAGTAAATTCTTCGGCGGTAGATTTGATTTCGTAGGTTTGCCCAAACTCAGTCCGCGCTACTAAATCGGCAATACCTTGAATTAAAGCAATATCTTGAGCAATAGTAATATCAATTCCCGGACGTTGCACTTTTAGAGCGACTTCTCGACCGTCTGCTAGTGTAGCCCGATGCGTCTGAGCAATTGATCCGGCTGCTACGGGGATCGGGTTAACTGTGCTAAAGGTTTCTGCTAATGGACGTTTTAATTCTTTGCGAAGAATTATTTCTATCTCTGACCAAGGAACTGGCGGTACTTCATCTTGTAGAGTTGACAATTCCTCAATGTAGGAGGCGCTCAGTAAGTCGGGACGGGTTGAGAGTAGCTGGCCAAGTTTGACGTAAACTGGCCCCAAGTCTACCAAAATATTTTTTAAAACCGCAGGTGTCGGCAGTTGGGGTTCATCAGCTTTGCCACCAGTAAGCAACCTTCGCATATAGTCCCAGCCATTGCGAAGGAAGACTTCCAGGATTTCTCGTTGACGGGGAACAGTTTGGGTGAGGAACATTTTTGTAAAAAACTGCAAAGAGGCAGAGGAGTTAAAGAGGTAGGTAGCAGGGGATGACAATACAACGGAAATCGGCTCTAGTTTTGATGCTGGTTAAAGTTTTGCTAGCTCGTCACTAGAACAGGAATCCCCACCGTGTAATAAGCGATGGGAACAAGAAAATCCTTTGGACGGAGAAATATATTTTTGATAGGCAGTAATAGAATCGATTGCTATTGTCTTGGCCAGAGGTTCAAAGCTAATAATGTCCATAACTGTCAGATAAAATAACAGACTGTCAAGTTATAATGGGAAAATAGACTTTTTCGCCTCTGCCAAGGGTTCTAACTTTTATAGCAGGTCAGTAAATCGGGAATCACTTTGGAGAATTTTAAGGATCTGCTTGATTTCCTGGGTACGTTCTTTTTTGACAACGAGGGTGATATTGCGATCGCGCACAATCACCACATCCTCTAAACCAATAGTAACAACTACATCTTCTGGATTTGAGGCGTAAATAATCGCCCCTTGCGTATCTAAACCTACGTGAGTAGCGAGTTCTACATTGGGAGTATCTTCCGTTTTCAGTAAACGTTCGATCGCATTCCAATCTCCTAAATCATCCCAACCAAAATCAACTGGCAAAACGTATGCTAGAGTTGTCTTTTCCATTAACGCATAGTCTATACTCTTCTTAGGCAACTGGGGATAGATATCAGGGCCATGTTGTTCTAAAGGTTCGATAATTTCTGGAGCATGGGTATGTAGTTCCTTGAGAACAACCCCTGCCCGAAAAACGAACATTCCACTATTCCAGCTAAAACGTCCCGTAGATAAAAAAGTCTCTGCCGTTTCTCGGTCGGGCTTTTCAGTAAAGCGGTTCACGTGATAAGCTGGCAACTCATTAAAGCTACCTATTTTTTCACCTTGTTCAATGTAGCCGTAACCGGTTGATGGAAAAGTAGGCTTGATCCCCAGTGTAACGATCGCTGCTGTGCTTGTTGCCAGTTGCGTAGCTGCATTTAATGTGTGTGCAAACGCCTCTTGGTTAGCAATCCAGTGGTCAGCAGGGAAAAAGCCAATCACAGCGTCTTCACCATAGCGCCGTTTGATTTCTAAACTTGTCCAAGCAACGGCTGCGGCAGTGTCTCTTCCTTCCGACTCAATCAGTAAGTTTTCAACTGGTAGATCGGGTAGTTGTTGTCTTACGCCTTCAGCTATCTGACTAGAAGTAATGACCCACAAGGAATCCCACCCGCCACCGAGTTCAATCAATCGATCGGCGGTTGCTTGTAATAGACTTCTAGAGCTACCATCAAGACTTAAAAATTGCTTGGGTCGGTCTTTGCGGCTTAGGGGCCAAAAACGTTCACCTTTACCACCAGCTAGGATTACGGGGAACAATAAAGTATTCATGTTGTCATACACGCCTACCGAAGAACATTACAAGTTTACAGTGAGCTTTTCCACTGGCAATATTTGTAGCTTGGATTAACATACTTTTAGGGAGTGGTTGAGTGGGGAGATAATTGTGATAAAACAAGTCGAATGGTCGGAAAATCCGGTTACGTCTCAGCAAGTAGTAGAGTTTGAAAGTGACGTGCGATCGTCGCAACTTCAACGGACAGAAAATCAAGTAACACCAGCACCACTGGCCGACTCAGAGGAGGAGGTCGAACTAAACCAGCCAGCGAATCCGAACCGTAGCGTCATCGAATCTGTGGGCGCGTTTCCCAATCAGCTTTCTGAGAGACTGGGCTTAACCATGCCTCGATGGCTGTTATGGTTTATGACGGTTGTCATTGGCATCATCTTATCTGGGCTGCTGGTGTCAACATTAGCGCTGTGGACTCCTTTATGGAGCAATCTAGATCGAACAGATGAAGATTTAGGAACTACTGCTAAAGACGAACTAAAAATCCCATTACCAGGGGAGTTATGGGGCAAACTTTCCCAGTACAAGCTTTCACGTCCGATGAATATTTTAATCATGGGGATTGAACCAGTCAGCGGTACCGTTGATGGCTCACCAGAAAGCTTTGCCGGGAAAAGCGACTCCATGCTACTGGTACGACTGAATCCTAGTGAAAAATCTGTAAGGGTGCTTTCCATTCCCAGAGATACAATGATCGCCATCCCTGAAAAGGGAGAAAAGGGATTAACTAAGGTATCTGATGCCAATGCCAAAGGCGGCCCAGTCTTGGCTGCACGGGTAGTTAGCCGTACCTTAAACAACGCCCCAATCGATCGTTATATCCGCATTTCTACCAGCGGCTTACGGCAGTTAGTCGATCAGTTAGGCGGTGTAGAAGTCTTTGTTCCTAAAGCAATGGAATATAAAGACTCCAGCAGTCGGCTGTCGATTAATTTAGTCAGTGGCTGGCAAACCCTCAACGGCGAACAAGCAGAACACTTTGTTCGATTCCGCGAACCAGGTTTGGGAGATTTGCCGAGAGTGCAGCGTCAGCAAGCACTAACAGCAGCTCTGCTGCAACGTTTAAATAGTCCTACCATCTTACCCCGGTTGCCTCAATTAACTCGCCTAATGCGAAAATATTTTGATACCAACCTGAAGATGGAAGAAATGATGGCGTTGGTCAATTTCGGACTCAACCTAGATCGGGATAATTTCCAAATGACTGTGTTGCCTGGTACGTTTAGCCGCTTTAGCAAAGACCCTGATAGCTATTGGCTGAATATGACTGGACAACAGAGCCTGTTGAATGATTATGTTGGGGTAAATGTACCTGGTCTAAAACCAGATATGCGTCAGGTTCCTAACCTCAAAATTGCTATTCAAAATGCTTCAAATCAACCTCAGCTAACTGAAAAAGTTATTGCTTATCTCAAACAGAAAGGCTTTAATAATATTTACAAAGTGCCTGATTGGCCAGATACCCAACGTCAAACTCAGATTATTGTCCAAAAAGGCAACCGACGAGTTGGGGTTGATTTGCAAAAAGTCTTACGCTTGGGTCAAATCGAGGTGTCTGCCATTGGTGATTTAGAATCTGATCTGACAATCCGTATTGGGAAAGATTGGAAATAGCTAAGAGTCATTAGTCATTAGTCATTAGTCATTGGTTAAATGACAAAAGACTAATGACAAAGGACTACTGACAAATAATAAAGTTATGAAAAAGATTTTACTGCGTTTTTTGGGTTTGATTGTAATTTTACTACTAGCCTTTGGGTGGATAATACTTAATCCTAAGCCGGCTTTTGCTCAGATAAACACAATCAATTACAACAATATAAATTTAGAAAATCGTGACTTTTCTCATACCGATTTGGCAGGTGTAACTTTTGTAGCAGCAGAAATGCGGGGGACAAATTTTCAAGGAGCGAATTTAACCAACGCAATTCTGACTAAAGGAGTTTTATTAAAGGCAAATTTGGAAGATGCGAACTTGAGCGGCGCTTTAGTCGATCGCGCCACTATGGATGGTGCTAACCTCAAGAATGCCATCTTTACTGAAGCAACTTTGACCCGCAGCCGCTTTTATGATGCTGATGTCACTGGTGCTGATTTTACCGATGCTTTAATTGACCGTTATCAAGTGTCGCTGCTGTGTGAAAGAGCCGATGGCATAAATCCAGTTACGGGTGTGTCAACGCGAGATAGTTTGGGTTGTAGGTAAAGGAACTCCGCGTTGAGCTTAAAAACAGAGACATTTTTGCGAAAAAATGGAAAATCAAAGTTCTTTATTAGGCTATATATTATTAATTACCAATTTATTTCTGGTTTGGTATTTTCTCCAAGGTAAGAATCTCAAAATTCATAAGCAAACGCAAAATCAACTTAACTTTACTATTCAACCGAAGTGGTTTCTATTTATTGGGTTATTTATTGGACAAGCAGGGATAATTTGCTTATATACTATTTTTACGATTATAAGTTCCACACAACTTAGTTGTGACCGTGTACCCCAAAATTTACAAGCTTTCAATATTGAGCAAAAATCATCAATAATTATATGTGATCTGAGAGAGTTTGATTTTTTTGATCGTCAAAAAAGCCAAAAACAAATTACTGGATTAATTGGAACTCGTTTAGAAAAACAAACTAAAACTGATAAAGAGGGAAAAATATTATATAAATATCGAGTTCAGTTATTAACTAATACAGAAAGCATTCCATTTACACGAATTGCTTACAGTGATTATTTTTCAGAAGAAGCAGAGTTGATAATTTTAAAAATTAAGAATTTCTTAGCACAACCTTTAGAGAAAAATTTAGTAGTTAAGCAAGATGATACTTTAAAAGGCTATGCCGCAATTGGCGGAACCCTATTTTTGTTTTTGGTAGGTTTACTCATAATAGCCGTAGCTTCATTTATCAACTGTAATTTTCATAAAGAGTCAAATAGTTTAACTCTCAGCCGCTATCGATGGTTGGGAAAATTGGGAAAAGCGGTTTTTTTGTACTCGTTAAATGAAATTATTGAGATTAAAGTTGAAAGTTCTGATTCTAGCGAAGGTGGCTTTGTTTATCGAGTAACCTTAATGTTAGCATCTGGTTAAACTGTACCTTTGAGTGGGTGTTACAGTTCTGGGTTTGAAGAGAAACAAGAAATAGTTAAGACGATCAAAAGTTTTCTCGCTTCAAATTAGTAGCTGTTTATACTAAGTCTGCCACTTTCTCAACATCAACTCTGCGATCGCATCCCCAAAAACGTCCTAAAATATAAATAAATTATATTGATTCAGGCGTTGGTGCATTAGTCTAATGACATAACGCAATAGCAGTTATGATGCTTTCGGGGAACGGAGGCAACCCTGGCTCCCCTATTTAAGATTGACTGAAGAATTGTCAAAAATCAATCGCCTCTAATTACCGCAGGGAATTTCAATTAAAAACTCTGTTCCTTCTCCTGGTTTAGACGAACATTTCATCTGACCATGATGTTTCTCAACTACTATTTGATGGCTAATAGACAATCCTAACCCCGTACCTTTACCTGGTGCTTTGGTAGTGAAGAAGGGATCGAATATATGCGATCGCACTTCTTCTGGAATCCCCAGACCATTATCAGCTATTGTTATTACAATCTGGTTCTGAACGAGTTGCGTATTAATCCAGATAGTCAAAGGTATTCTCGGACACGTTTGTAATAATTTCAAAGACCTTTGCTGTATAGTGTTAAACTTTTCCTCTAATGCATCAATACTGTTACTCAAAAGATTCATAAACACTTGGTTTAATTGCGCGGGATAGCATTCGAGCAAAGGTAAATTATCATATTGTTTAATAATCTCAATAGCTGGGCGATCATTATTGTTTTTAAGGCGATGCCCTAAAATTAGCAAAGTACTATCCAAGCCTTCATGAATATCTACTGGCTTTAATTCAGCCTCATCTGTACGAGAGAAGTTTCGCAGTGATAGCACAATATCACAAATGCGCTCTGTTCCTACTTTCATTGACTCAAGGGTTTTGGGTAAATCTTCAATGAGAAAATCCAAATCACTCTTGTCGATTTGCTCTTGGATAGTTGGCAATATTGAGGAGTTTTGACGGTAAAGTTTCACTACCTTTAGAAGTTCTTGAGTATATTCACTTAAATGGATAAGATTACCAAAAATAAAACTGATAGGATTGTTGATTTCATGGGCAACTCCAGCAAGTAGTTGTCCTAATCCCGCCATTTTTTCACCCTGAATTAACCTAGTCTGAGTTTGTTTTAATTCTTGCAGAGTTTGAGAAAGTTCCAAAGTTTGACGTTTAGTTTGTTCGAGTAATTCTGCTTGCTGAATTGCAATCCCCAATTGCACCCCGACTTGAGCCAGTAAATTAATTTCCTCTTCTTTCCAATAACGCGGTTGTGAATTTTGATAAGCAACTAATAATCCCCATAATTTTTCACCTTCCCGAATCGGCACAAAGGTTTCGTTACGCGGAAGTTCGTTATCGTCGTCTGTGTCCTCAAAAGTTTCTATAATCATTGGTTGGGTTTGTGCAACTGCTTTCCAACCATCTTTAAATGAATCTGCTACAAATTTACCACTCCAATCCGGGTTGAAACGGTAAATTGCAATTCGCTCGACTTCAAGTAACTCTCGCACAGCATGAGTAGTAGTTCTAAAAATAGTTTTAATATCGAGTGACTGGCGGATTTTGTCAATGGTTGCTGCCAGTAATTCTTGCCGTTCCATTGCTTTCTCGCGTTCAGTGGCTTCTGCTAACTGGACAACCTGCATTTGAACTTGCTTTAAATAAGAATCCTGTTTTAATGCGACTCCCAATTGTTCGGCTATTTGACTGGCAAATTCAATTTCAGAGGGTTGCCAGTAGCGAGGAGCGGTGCATTGGTGAATACACAGCAATCCCCAAAGTTCACCTTCTTTTAATAGAGGTGCAACCATATTTGCTCGCACTTGAAATTTTGCTAAAATTTGCACGTAGCAACCGGGAAACTTTCCTTGATAAATGTCAGCGATCGCATTTACTCGACCTTGGGCGTAAAGGTGTGCAAAGTTTTCCCCAAAGCAATAGTCATAAACTTTTTCTGCCATTACCGAGTTACACTCAGACACAAAATCTTCAGAAATAAATTCTCCTTCCCAATCTTTTTGCGGATCAAAACGAAAGACTGCCACTCGGTCTGCTTGCAGCATTTGTCGGGCCTCGGTGACAGTAGTATGGAAGATTGTATCTAAATCTAGAGACTCCCGAATTCGAGTAATTACACTAGTTAATGTCTTTTGTTGCTCTGCTTGGTACTGAGCGTATGCCAGCAACTTATGGTGTCGCACTGCTACACCAATTTGTCTACCGATTTTGCTCAGTGATTCGACTTCATAAGATTGCCACTCTCTGGGTGAGGCATTTTGGTAGACAGCGATGATTCCCCACAGTTGATCTCCCTGAAGAATAGGCGCAGTTGCAAAGGCTTTTGTCTGAAATTGCTCCAATAAGGTGATATGGCAGTCTGTTAATCCGGCTTGATAAATGTCATTAACTATAAATGTCTCGTTGTTAACGTAACGTCCACCTTGCGTCTGTTGTAAATAAGTATCAGCGATCGCAGGCTGAATGCCAACTAAAGCAGTCCAGCCTTCAGCAAATGATTCCGCAACAAAGTTACCACTCCAATCTGGATTGAAGCTAAAGATGGCAACTCGATCGGCTTGCAGCAGCTTACGTATTTCTTGAGTTGTGGTTTTAAAGATAGTTTCAATATCAAGGGGTGAGCGAATTTCATCGACAATTTTAGCTATTACTTGGTCGCGCTGAACTGCTTGAGCCAATTTTGCAGCTTGCAATTGAACTTCATGGAGATGTTTCCCTTGTTGAATTGCAACAACAAGATGGTCAGCAATTTGACGAATAAACTCAATTTCCGATTCTTTCCATTCACGAGTCTCACTGCACTGATGAATGCAAAGCAATCCCCACAGTTCTTGCTTGCGCGATAGAGGGACAACGAGGTTAGCCTGTACCTGAAATTTACTCAAAATTGCCAGATGACAATCACTCAGTCCCGCCTTGTAAATATCTGCTACTGCTTGCACTTGACCTTGTTGATAACTAGAAGCAAATTGTTCTTCAAAACAGTGGTCGTAAACTTTTACAGCCATTGCTGAGTCCCAGCCAATTGCAACATCTTCAGAAACAAATTCTCCCTCCCAGTTTTGTTCGCGGTCAAACTGGAAGACTGCTACTCGGTCAGCATTTAACAACTGACGCACTTGTGTAACAGTCGTTTGAAAAATTTTTTCTAAGTCCAGAGATTCCCGAATTCGGACTATTACACTCGCCAGAGCTTTTTGTTGCTCTAGTTGCTCTTGAAGTTGAGCGCTTGACAAAAGAAGTTGATTTTCTGTGAAATTTGAATTGGGTTCCATTGCTCTGGATTATCTCGTTTTTATACAAGGGTTCCTCACACCAAAATTCAAGGGGTTAAGAAGTGTCAAAAATATGACAAACTGCAAAGTTTTACAGTTTTCAACTAGCCGCGTCCAGGATTCACCTATTTCAGATGGATGTCAACTTGTTGGGGTAGGACGAATGGACGCTTTGGGACTGAGTACTGGGTACTAGGGAAGAAAATATGAGTAAAATTTGTTTGGGATTCCAATCCCTATTCAAATCTCGCCCGATACCCAGTCCCTAATCCCCAATCCCCAGTCCCTAGTTCAACTATTTCCCAGAAGATGGTTATTGTTATAGTTCCCTTTTCTCGATCTATCCTTGTAATGGATTAAAAAATAATTTTGGCTTGTACACAACAGAGGAGATGACTAAATACACAATTGTGTAAATTTGTTGCCAATTGAGGGTTTAATTTGAAACACAGAGGAGCGTAAAGTTTATTTGAGTATATTCACTACGAACTTAGGCAAGGCTATCACTAAGTTAGTGTTGTCCGCGCAAATCAGCAAAGCGGCCCGGCCCCTTTGAAATCCTGATCTAACTAACTTGTAATTCGCTGTATTATAGCAATTCAGGAATTTAATTTTTAGCGTAGACGTAGCCTGCCGTAGGCATCGATCCGCCTTTGCCCTGAGCGTAGGCATTTAAAATTACTAATTTGCCAAAATTTACCTGACAGACTGCGGAATTTCAGGTTAAATGTTTTAAAGTATGCACTCTGCAAGAGTTGTCGGGTATTATTCGTGACACAACAAGATCAAAAACCCTCTCGTTCTTTCGCTGGAATTGCTGGCATTGTTGCCGCAGCCACATTAATTAGTAAAGTCTTCGGTTTAGTGCGGCAGCAAGCGATCGCTGCCGCATTTGGTGTTGGTGCTGCTGCCACCGCCTATAGTTATGCTTATATTATCCCTGGCTTTCTGTTGATCTTACTCGGTGGCGTAAATGGGCCATTACACAGTGCGATCGTCAGCGTTTTAGCCAAGCGTCGCCGAGAAGAAGCAGCTCCCCTAGTGGAAACCGTGACAACGTTGGTAGCTGGAGTGCTGTTGCTGGTGACAGTGGTTCAAGTTCTATTTGCGGATGCGATCGTTGATTTAGTCGGTCATGGTTTGGAAGAAACAACCAGAGCGATCGCCATTCAACAACTCCGCATTATGGCACCAATGGCTTTATTTGCCGGTTTAATTGGCATTGGCTTTGGTACTCTCAATACAGCCAATCAATATTGGTTACTCTCCATTAGCCCTTTATTATCTAGTATTACCGTTGTTGGTGGTCTTGCTATCTTAGCTATGCAACTGGGAAAGGACATTATTAAGCCGGAGTACGCTTTAATCGGGGGAATGGTGTTAGCTTGGGGAACCTTGGCAGGAGCGATTCTCCAGTGGGTAGTGCAGCTAATTGTCCAGTGGCGATTAGGATTGGGCACATTACGCCTGCGGTTTGATTTTAAATCTCCAGGCGTTCAAGAAGTAATTAAAATCATGACTCCGGCAACAGTTTCATCTGGAATGATGCCAATTAATGTTGCCACGGATCTTTATTTTGCTAGTCCTATTCCTGGAGCGGCGGCAGGATTTAATTATGCCAATCTATTAGTCCAAACTCCTTTGGGGATTATTTCTAATATTATTTTGCTGCCTCTATTACCGATATTTGCCAAACTTGCTGGCCCCGAAAATTGGCAGGACTTAAAATTACGGATTCGCCAAGGACTGCTACTCACTGCTTTTACCATGTTACCGCTAGGAGCGTTGATGGTGTCGCTATCTGTACCCATTGTGCAGGTGGTATATGAGCGCGGTGCTTTCAAGCCAGAAGCTACAGAGCTAGTTTCATCTTTGTTAGTAGCTTATGGAATTGGGATGTTTGTCTATTTGGGGCGTGATGTTTTGGTGCGAGTATTTTATGCCTTGGGCGATGGACAGACACCTTTTCGCATCAGTATTTTTAACATCTTGCTCAACATCTTATTAGATTGGTTTTTCGTTAAACCTTTTGGCGCTCCCGGTTTGGTATTAGCAACGGTGGGTGTAAATTGTAGCTCAATGTTAATGCTGTTATGGTTGCTCGATCGCAAACTCAATGGTTTACCTTGGCGTGAGTGGAGTTTGCCGATTCTGGGTTTGGCTGCTGGTAGCGTAGTTGCTGGGGTAGCAAGCTATGGGGCATTGGTTGGTTCTCAGCACTTGCTAGGTAAAACGGGTTTACTGATTCTGGTGTTGCAGTTGTGTATATCTGGCTTCGTAGGGATTGTAGTGTTTGCTGCGATCGCTTCATGGCTGAAAATACCAGAGGTGAATATTTTCATCTCTCGTCTACGTCAACGCTTTTTGAAGAAATAACGAGCGATCGCTCTAGCCAATGTTAACAAATATCCGGATCTGCTGTATAACTACCCCCCGCTGCCAAAGGCATATTTTTTGCTTGATAAAGGGATTGGACTTTGGATAAGTGAAAATTAAGGGTGATGCGTCCTTAATAGAATTTTTTCTTCGCCAACAAATACAGGACTTGTCCATTTTATATAAACTGATAATAAAATTAATTATTATCAGTTTATATCTTCGTGTTATTAGCATAGATAAAATAATGGTCTGTCACTTTTACATTGGCTTTAAAACCAACTTGTATCAGATGCTTTTGCAGTTCATCTTGCTGATAAAAAACTTTCACTATTTGAAATTCTTGCCCATCATTTAACTTCCGGCTTTTGTAAATACTGCCATCATCATTCAGAATATGGTTATTAGCTGTAGATGTTGGTTCAAAGCGCGAGTCAACAATAAATACTTGTCCACCGACACGCACAGATTTATAAACTTTTAGCAAAAACAATTTCAGTAATTCTGGCGGCACATGAGATAACCAGAAAGAGAAAAATACTAAATCATATTCAGCGTGCGCTTCCCAGGCAAATAAATCAATTTGGTGATATTCTACTTTTTGTGAATTTAATTTGCTGCGATTAATTTCAATTACTTCTTCGGAGGCATCAATTGCAGTAATTTTCTGTCCAATTTTTAAAAGCTCTTGTGTCCAAATTCCGGTTCCACAGGCTAATTCTAAGATTTCCTCAGCTTGGACAATTTGTTGTAAATCCTGTTTGACAATATCAACTTCTTTAAACCAACGCTGGTTTAGTTCCTCACCGCGATCGTAACGACCAAGGCGATAAAACCACTGATCGTATTCGTTGGCTCTAGCACAATAGTAGGCAATTTGTTGTTGCAGAATTTGATTGGTCATTGCCAGCTTCTCATCTACTCTAGATAAATTTTACAGCTAAAAGTTCTGCTGACTCAATAGCAGCAGATGAAGTATTATCCCAAGGGCAGTGGCTCAATCAATTTAAGCGGGAAATTTATCTATAGCATCTGAGTTCAGGAGATCCTGTCAGTCAATCAGGCTAATTCCATTCTGTTGGAGATGCTTAAGTAGGTCGGCATAAATAATTATCCTTGGGATAAGGCAGGGGTAAAAGCGCGATCGCACCCACTACTCGATTTAAAGAATTTTGAATTTTTCAGTTGTTACACCCAGATGGGTGAGAAATAATTCAGCCACTTGGGTGAACCAGGTGTGCGAGGTTACATTTTGTAAAAAAAGAGATTCTAGTACTAGAGAACATTGATTTTACCTAACTCTAGTGAGAATAATTCTATGAAACTGACAAAATTAGCTGCCTCTGCAATTGCTGTTGCTTCCATTGTCCTCTCAGCCGGCATTGCATCTGCTCAAACAGCAGGTACTAACGGTAACTACATCGGTGCTGGTGTTGCTGTTGGTGCAACCAGTGGCGGACAAGGAAACGATGAAGCACAAATTGGTGGTAATATTCAAGGACGATACGCCGTACCCAATGCCCCAGTTTCACTGCGGGGTTCTGTGTTGTATGGTGGCGATGCTGCTGCAATTATGCCCATAGTCACTTATGATGCGCCCATCGCCAAAAATACTAACGTTTACTTCGGTGGTGGTTATTCTTTTGTAACTGATGAAGGTCAAAAAACCCCATTGGGCAATCGGAATTCACCTGTAGTCACCCTTGGGATTGAATCAGAAGTAAGCAAAAATGTTATTGCCTACGGGGATACTAAATGGGGTATTGACGCCTACAAAAATAGTGATGCTGATGCCGTCAGCTTCCAAGCTGGATTAGGCTATCGCTTCTAGTGATTACGAGCTAGAAAAGGGCTTATTCGGAAGCTAAAGCAATGATCTTTTCCAGCCGTAATAGTAATTCGTTCTTTGATGCCCAAGTATTAATACTTGGGCATCAATCATTTTTAGTGATGATTTTGATAAAAAATGATATTGGCTAGTCTTAATACTTTATCTTAAAGTGAAGCAAATAGACATACGTATAAGATATTACTGATGAAAAAGATTAATTACATTCCAGAAATAGTTGGTGAAACAACTGACGTAGAATCTTGGCTGATGCGAGCGGGGCTAAGATTTTCAGACTTAGGTGACGATGCTGCAAGTATTGAAATCCGCAGGCAATGGCGAGAGTACCAAGCCGCAGTTCATAGATGCTGTGTAACCCTACACCAACCACCATCAGGCATTCAACTAAGCGGCGACTATGCCAGCTTGAGAATACCTGGCGCGGCATTAACTAATTGTGCGATCGATCGCTTGTCGAGTCGTCCCAAATCCTCAGACTAATTATCCTGTTGCACGCCGTTCACTACTGGCTTAATTTCCGAAAATGGATCGGTGCCGCCACCCCAGTTAAAATCACTAATTCGGATGCTGAAGCCGCCTAACTCCAGCACCGGATTGTAACGTAAGGTAATGCCATAGGTGCGACGGCTATATTCCAAAATGTAGTCGGTACTAGTTTCTCTACCAGTATCTAAATTAACAGATGTTTGGAAGCCTAAGCGAAAAGGTCCGTAGATTTGCTGTGATATTCCAGCGGTCAATACTGTGTTATCAACGGAGCGGTCAAACAAAAAGGGTGATAATCCGTTATTAAAGCCTTGAGAGTAACTAATATTAAAGGCGGTATAGTCGAAAAAAGGCCGGGAAAAATGACCAATTTGCCCTTGTAAGCCAATTGTACCAATTAGGGTGCTTTGGTTATCACCATTGCTGTAATAACTGGTAGTGCCTGTAAGGCTAGCGATCGCTTGCAAGTAAGGAACTACAGGGGTAGCGGTGTATCGTAATCCCTCAGTGGCAGTGGGTGGTAATGGTTTTCCCTGCCACAGCAACAGCCCTCTACTGAGGGTAGCACTGCCTTGTAAACGACCAAGTGAAATGCGATCGTTTTCCCGCACTGGTTCTAGCAAGTCTTGGCGATCGGTGTTGGCATCAATATACTGGGCACTTGCTTGGTAGTTAAGGTTGATGCCACTTTTTCCTAAAGGAATCACAGGAGAGGTAATAATGCCGCCAAAACTGCTCTGGACAGTTTGAAAACCCAGAGTACCGTTGTAGAGACGATCGCGGTAGTTATATTGCACATTCAATGTGTGGGGAAGAGAAGTGCCCAATGTCTGGCGCAATCCTAAATTCACTCGCAAATTCTCTTCCACGTCATTCAAGTTAAAACTAGTTAACTCCGCAGTTCCCTGAATTATCCTCCGTGGATTCAAAACAGAATTTATCTTGGTCTTCACACCAAACAGTGCGCCTAAGTCACCCGTGCCTTCTTGCACACCTCTCTGTAATAATAACTGGGGCGTGATTGTCCAGCGTGTTTGCTCTGTATCGATTACTGGAAATCCACGCTCAATATACAAACCTCCCCGATCTTCTCCATCGTAGCCTGGGGAGACTATTGCAGGTGTAACGTCCCGCTCTCGGCGGTCAATAGTACGCTCATTCAGGGGAATTGGTAAGGAGACTGTTTGATCCAATACCAAACGCTGTCGCTGTGTTCTGATGCGGTCTACTAAGGGTGATTCTCGTGTCAAAGTTACTTTATCTGCGCGTAATTCCAATTCAGGCGGGGAAAAAGGATCGTTGGTGATGCGGACATTGTTTGCTTGCCAGCCTTGCGGATAAAAGTCAATTTGTTCAGCTTCAAACCTGAGCCGATTGACTGCACCTCCTGCTTTCGGTGGCGGGATGTTGCTGGCGTCTGACTGACCACCAATTGTCACATCAATTCCTCCAGGGCTACTCACACCGGAAACGGGTTGATTGGCTCTAATGCGATCGCTAGCCGGACGTTTTGAAACTCCACCAGTACTTACAGCCGTGGGTGAAAAAGCAAAATCTGTTTGTGCTGAAGGTACGTAAATTTCTCCTCTACCATTTTCCAGTTCCCCACGATCTTGAACGAAGTTATAGGTAAAGCGTTGTCCACGCAGTATCTGATCGCCCCGTGTTAAGGTTACGTTGCCTTCCCCCGCAGCGATCATGTTGTCCAAATTGACTTGTAAGCGATCGGCATCCACCACCGCCCCATCAAATCGCACAATTACATTACCTACAGCTGTAATAATTCGCTGTTTCTCGTCATACTCTTGCCGATCTGAAGTAACTTCTACAATTCTTTGTGCGCCTGGCGGTGTGGTAGCTGGCGCAGTTGTACCAGATGGTTGAGTTTGCGGCTGAGTGGTATTTATCTGTGGTGTAGGCGTTGGTACTTGGCTTTGTTGCTGGACTTGGGACTTAAATTCTACAGTGATGGGTACTGAGAGTTGGTTTTTGGGCTTACGAGACTTGAATGTGATAAAATTTTCTACTGATTGAGAACTCGGTGCAAGATCGGCAGCAGATACAGAGATATTGTCTTGTTTTAGAGACTGTTGTGCAGTAATATCATGTTGCTGTTTTTGTTGGGTTAACTTCTCAGCTAAAATTTCTGCTTTGGATTTGCCTAACTTGTTGCTGTTTGTGACAGTTGTGGCAATTTGAAGAGGGCGTGGAGATTGGGCGACAAGTGGGCTTGGAGAAACTCTATAGGTAAAGCTAGAAGAGTCCAAAAAGGTTGGTTTTGCTCCACCATTAGAGTTTGGATTTAGCGTAGACGCAAAGCGGTGAGGGGGTCGCAGTCTTCTCCCAAGGGGAGACGCTAAGAGCGATGGCGGTTCCCGTCGATTGCGATAGCGCAGCGTTAGCGAGTCTTCTCCCAAGGGGAGACGCCAAGGGCGAACGAGCGTCACCCCCGAACCCGTTGGCGCAGCCTCTCGTAGAGAAGGGCTTGTCGTCAGCCATCGCTGACCGAGTTTTTGAGCAGGCTCATATTTTGCTTGTTGATCTAAAGCCTCTGCTCCAACTTTTCTTTGCAAGGCAGCGGCTTCTCTTTGCGTCTCCCGTTTACGCAGTGCCGACATCAGAAGAAGTTCCGAGCGGCGGGGTTCGACGCTCGGACTTGTCTTTGTGTCTTGTTTAAGCCCATTAGAGGTTGTAACCTCCTGCGTGGGATAACCAACAACCAGTGGCTGCCCCAAAAGCCCAGCAGTTGCAGAACCGGGGAGTGGGGAATTTTCTGGTGGAAAGGTTTCTGGTGAATGAGGTACAGAAGAAGTTTTAGCAACTACCAAGTCATCTTGAGTTGAGTCGATTGGAGTTGACAATAAAGGATCGCTCTTAGTGTTACCCGAAATTGCCAACTGAGCCAAATTCTTGGGCTGCTTGGATTTGTCTGTCTTTTCGTGTATTCCAGTATCTACACCTGAAAGAAACTTTGTATGACTAGCAGATGAGGCGGGATTTACAGGTTGTAAAGATTCAACGATAGGAGGCGGATTAGGTGGCAGAACTGGATGAAGCATAAGTGAGCAAAATCGGGCTAACAAACAGCCAAATGACAAAGGGAAGGATTAAACATACATTTTGCCTTCCGACTGTCGCCTTCTGCTACCTACAGCAAGCTACTTGGAGGAAGAAACTTACTAAATTTTCGCTTAGTAAGTTTCCGTGGCGTTTAGTATTTTCCGCCTTCCAAAGTCGCGGATGATTTATCGCCCTTTTACTCTAAGTCCCGACGGCCGGGGTTACGAGCTGGATCGTTCGACAAAAATCCGAAGATGAAGATAGTTACGAAGAAGGCAACAACAATATAAACAGCGATTTTTAAAGTCAGCATAGAAATATCTCCAACGGGTAAAACAAAGAAAGCTTTTCTTTCAGTATCTGCAATGCAGAAAAGATAGCTACTTTATATTACCCAAATCTCGTCCCTTTTTTAGAGGACTCTGGGGACTCAGGGCTAGCAATGTCTACCCTACGGTTATTGATAATGTACAAGATGTAAGTTGTCTGACTTGTAGATGCCCTTAAGAGAGATAACTCAGAGGCGTTTACCCTTGTGACGTTGACTGATGGCAAAGGTTTCCCAAAAAAGGCAACAGCTTACAGGGGATAGTTACTATTCCCCATAGCTTTCAGGAGTGCTGAGTACGGAGTGCTGAGTGGTAAATGGGGAGCAGAGGAGAAGTTACAGTAAGTTCTGCCCCTTTGCACCTCTGCCTCTTGTACCCAATGCCCTATGTCTTAACTTGAAGCTTGGCTATATCTTTGCCAATTCGGTTTTTGATTACTCTTGCAGGTATGCCGACAGCAACCGAAAAAGGAGGAATATCTTTATTAACAACTGCTCCCGCCCCAATAACGCTGCCTTTGCCGATAGTAACGCCATCTAATACTGTTACTCCATGTCCTAGCCAACAATCATCCTCAATCACAATTCCCTTGCGAGTAACACCTTGGTATTTAATCAGCTCCATCGGATCGGCAAAATTATGATTATTGCCATATATCCCTGAATGAGCAGCAATCATGCAGTGTTTACCAATTTTAATGTCTCCTGGCCCCTCAATACATACGTTGGGAGCAATGAAGGTGTCTTCATCAATATGTATATACGTATCTTTCAAAGACCCGATATCAACGTTACGCTCAATCGCAACTCTATCTCCTAGATGGATTCTATTATTTTTATGTCCTCTCGCATCCATCCGCACACCCTTGAAAATATAGACTCCTGCGCCGATCTCAATACAAGAAGTACCGTTAAATTCAACACCATTTTGAATATATACTGGGCTGCCTATCTGGTCAAAAATACTACGGTATCCTAAATTACGCAATTTTGGGCCGAGGAGAAGTGTCGGAATATCTCCTAACACTGTAGTTACTAAAAGTTCTTGCACGCGCTGCAATTTGGAAAAATATTGCTCGTTCTGCATGGCTACATATCTCTTTAATCAATTGTTGTTGACAGTGTTTCAAGTTGTTTTGGCTGTATCCTAATCTTCTGCCAATACCAATAGGCTCTGTGTGTATTAATACATGAGCTAAGGTAGCAGTATCACCAAAATTCCCTAAGATTTTTAGATGGTTTTTCAAATGTTGAAAAACCATAGTCTGGCTTTGACTATGCGAGCAATTCTTGAGGTTAGGTGTGTAGAATTACTCAAGTAATATGCACAATTACGTTAAGTCGCTAGCAGATTTTGTGCTATATGCACTTAAAACTTTGGCTTATTTTTCACAAAATCAATTAACAAAACAATTTCAGTGCATTGCCGGGTCAAAACTCAGACTTTTAAATTGTCTGATGGGAAATTTTCTGGTTTAGATAGACTACTGTTTTGGTTCTCTGGCAAATTTGAAAAGCTTGCTACCGCTAACAGCACTCCTAAAAGTAACTAGGATAGTGTTGTTTGTCTTGAGGCTATTTTCTCTCAAGCGGTTTTAGTCTTTTGAAACAATTCAGTTTCACAAGCTATTTGGCAACAAAAAATACATTTAACTAGACTATATTCAAAGTTTAGATAAAATTTCTGCCTAGCATAACAATGTAATTATTGTTGGATTTTGATGGGTATTTTTGCCCAAAAAAATCCAATTAGGGTGGATTATCTCCCACATCAGCCATCACATTGAAGTTAACCATCGGTGCAAACAAGTAAGCGCTTCCCCGACTGCTATGACGGCTTTCTTGCAACGAATTTCTAGAGTATGCTGCTCCAATCATGTTGCACACGGATGATTTACAGACTAGCCAATTCACGTTTGTAATGACATGAATTGTTTTTAAGAACAATTGTTTTTAACGATAACACATTTTATTTTTAGTGGAACACTCTTATGAAATAAGTTGATTTCCAGATTTATTGTTGATGATAATGCTGGAAATAAGTTAACTTTTTTACTAGAGCGAGTGCTACTCGGAAATATTTTTATACACTTAGACAGCATCCATTGAGGAGGGAGATTTAAAAATGCTGTAAGTGGTTATTGGCATTTTGGTCTATATTTATATCGTTACTATTTTATAAATTGGGCATTAAACTCAGAATAATATCTACTATACTTGTGACACCCTCTTCGTTAAAAAGCCAAAGTAGCTGAAAATTTTCCTCTTCCTTATTACTTGTATCTAAAAATTTATAAATCACCCATTCGGGTGAGCCAAGCGGGTGATGCGTGGTTGGTAGTATTCATTATAAATTTTATTAAAAGAAAGCTAAAAGTAGCTTAGTTTCGAGGATAAATCTACAAAAAAACATCTAATTTCCCAAATTGAGGTATCCGTTTTAACTCACACACTTGGTTCAAATTATGGCTTTAATTAAAGAAATTGTACAAGAAGCTCTAACTATCGGCTATCTAAGTGTTGTAGCCGAAGATCAACTGCGATCGCAACTTCAAAGTAATTATGACTCAGAAGACCTAGATGCCTGGATAATTTTACAGCGAGCTATTGCAGCAGGTGATGTCAAACAAGAGTCGCGCCGAAAAAAAGCTTCCCCATCTCCTAAAGCCAAAGACACTTCATCAAGTATCAAACTTGCTTATCAAATGGCGGCAGAACTCGCTTATGCAGCAGCTGTAGCTCTGACAATGACAAAAAATACTAAAGATCAGCCTTCACTAGGTGCATAAAGTAACATCTTTATAAGTCATTTTGCTGAATTAGTGCAAATATTTCATACCAAGTAGTTAGTGTAGGCGTAGCCCACCGCAGGCATCGCTTTTCTTGGTTAACTGCTTGGTAGGGTTTTCATCCAATTGATTATTTATGGGGTTTCCTTCTGCCTCGTGGGTTGAGAGTGCTGAGTGCTGAGTAAAAATCCCAGTCTTTAGAAGATTTTCATGCTTGGCTTTTGAAACTCCTTTTATTGGGACTGTCTTCTTTGATAGAGCAATTTTATTAAAAAATAATTAAAAAATTTCACTTTCCTGGATACACCTATGGGGAATTTTCACCCTCAGCCAAGAATCTCGAATTGATCCCCGGAAGCAATACTAAAATAAATATAAATTATTTCTTCAAAACTAAATTTTTTTAAGTGATATATACCAGTAAATGATTAAATCTTAATATACCAAGTACATGGCTCAGAGTAAGGCATAGAATTAGAAACACCTTGGTGTAAACTTTAGCAACGAGGTTAAAAATAATTCTCAATGCTTAACAAAGTCATCGCTTTTTCACAAACTACTGTATAAAGAATTGGCAACATTGGTAAAGAGAGTAAACAATAACCATAGCTAAACTTGGAGTTTTGCCAACCTATGCAGCCAATTCGCACATTTAACGTATCTCCTTCACTACCGCCGCGACTTGAACCACTACGGCGGCTGGCATATAACTTGCACTGGGATTGGAACGTTGATACTAAAGATTTATTTCGTCGCTTAGACTCTGACCTGTGGGAGTCTAGCCATCATAACCCGGTGTTAATGTTGGGTACAATCTCTCAATCGCGGCTTCTGGAAGTTGTCGAAGATGAAGGCTTTTTAGCGCAAATGGATCGAGCTGACCGTCAGTTAGACGATTATTTGCAAGAGCGCACTTGGTATCAGAAACAACGAGAGCAGAAACCCAAAGAATGCTATGCCTATTTTTCGGCGGAATTTGGACTTGTAGATTGTTTGCCCGTCTATTCTGGAGGCTTGGGCGTTCTGGCGGGGGATCACCTCAAATCTGCCAGTGACTTGGGGCTACCGCTTGTAGGTGTAGGTTTGCTCTATCAGCAAGGCTACTTTGCCCAGTATCTCAATGCCGATGGCTGGCAGCAAGAACGCTACCTGCTCAACGATTTTTATAATATGCCCTTGCATCTAGAGCGCAATGCCGATGGTTCAGAGCTACGGATTGCGGTAGATTATCCTGGACGCAAGGTATACGCTAGAGTTTGGCGCGTACAGGTGGGAACAGTTCCCTTGTATCTGCTAGACACCAATATTGAACCCAATAACACTTACGACCACGACATTACAGATCAGCTGTATGGTGGCGACATCGATATGCGTATCCACCAGGAAATCATGCTGGGGATCGGTGGTGTGCAAATGCTCAAAGCTTTGGGGCTGAAAGTTACCGCTTACCACATGAATGAAGGCCATGCTGCCTTCTCTGCCCTAGAACGCATCCGCTTGCTGATTCAGGAAGAGGGACTGAATTATGTCCAAGCTAGACAAGTGGTCGCTTCCAGCAATATCTTTACCACCCACACGCCAGTACCTGCGGGAATTGACTTGTTCGCTCCCGACAAAATGCTGCACTACCTGGGATATTACGCAGAGATATTTGGGTTGCCCAAAGAGCAATTTTTAGGACTGGGGCGCGAGAATACAGGCGATTTATCTGGGCCTTTCAGTATGGCGGTGCTGGCGCTGAAGATGGCAACATTTTCCAACGGTGTCGCCCAACTACATGGTGTGGTGTCGCGGCAAATGTTCCAGGGTTTATGGCAAAATGTGCCAGTAGAGGAAGTACCGATCGCCGCAATTACTAACGGTGTCCATGCTCGCAGTTGTGTAGCGAAATCGACTCAAGAGTTGTACGATCGCTATCTCGGCCCAAATTGGTCTTCAGCACCACCAGATAGCCCACTGTGGGAGCGGATGGACGCCATACCGGATGAGGAATTGTGGCGCAATCACGAACGCTGCCGCTTAGATATGATTTTGTATGTGCGGGAGCATTTAGTTAAGCATTTGACCGATCGCGGCGCTTCCGCTTCCGAAATTGTCCAAGCCCAAGAAGTTTTAGATCCTTACGCTTTCACCATTGGCTTTGCTCGTCGCTTTGCCACCTACAAACGCGCCACCCTCTGGATGCGTGATTTGGATCGCATTAAGCGGCTTCTGCTGGCTAACAAAGACCGGAAAGTACAATTTGTAATTGCTGGTAAGGCACATCCCAAGGATATTCCCGGTAAAGAATTGATCCGCGAGATCAATCATTTTATCCGCGAACAGCATTTAGAAAAACAGGTAGTGTTTGTTCCAAATTACGACATTCACATTTCCCGGTTGATGGTTGCGGGTTGCGATATCTGGTTGAACACACCGCGTCGTCCACGGGAAGCCTCTGGTACTAGTGGGATGAAAGCGGCAATGAATGGATTGCCGAATTTAAGTGTGCTAGATGGCTGGTGGGATGAAGCTGATTACGTCCGCACAGGCTGGGCAATTGGACATGGAGAGAATTACGACGATCCTAACTACCAAGATGAAGTAGAAGCAAACGCTCTCTATGAGTTGTTAGAGAAGGAAGTTGTACCGCTATTTTATGAGCAGCGAGATACTGATGGCTTACCCCGTCCGTGGGTTGCCAAAATGAAGGATGCAATTCGGTTGAATTGTCCTTTCTTTAATACAGCGCGGATGGTGGGAGAATATGCCGGGCGAGCTTATTTCCCGGCAAGCGATCGCTATCATACCCTGACTGTTGATAACTATGGCCCAGCGAAAGAACTAGCCGCTTGGAAAGAAAAACTGAACGAACACTGGTTTAACATCAAAATCAAAGATGTTGATGTATCGGCAGCTTCAGACATTGAGGTTAACCAAACCGTTGCTGTCAAAGCCAAGGTTGACTTGGCGACTTTGACCAATGATGATGTGCAGGTGGAACTATACCAAGGTGCGATCGATGCCAATGGTGAGATTGTCAACGCTGTGCCAGTAGTGATGGATTACCAAGGCGAAGATGGACAGCAATTGAGTATTTACACTGGTAATATCATCTATACCGCTTCTGGTTTACAAGGTTTGTCTTTGCGTGTATTGCCAAAAAATCCACACCTGGCTAATCCTTATGAACCAAGGTTGATTGCTTGGGCAGAGTAAGAGTGTTGAGTAGTTATTGAATATTCAATATTAGGCGTTGCTGACTTAAGTTTAGCAACGCTTTTATTTTACAGGTTTTCAGGTAGATAATTAATATCTAATAGCTGTTCTAAGGTATAAATACAATATTGAGGGAAGTTATCTAGTTTACCCTCAGTTTTCTCAATTACATACCCTAAAGCATCATCATAAATTGATGCTAATTCGTTGTCTAAGTATAAATTCATTGTCAAGTTACGTTTTAATTGATTCCTAAAGCTTCTAATTTCTGCTTTCCAATGTCCCGAATTATATTGATATTCTTGTGTCCAGTATTGCAGCAGCAAAAGATGTCTAATAATTTTTTCTAATAAACTAGCAACCTTGGCTTTGTCTCTACGACCAAAATTTTCTAGCTCCTCAATTAAATTTTCTAAATCTAATTCTTCTAAATGGTTATCTTTCAATAGCTTGATTGTTTCCTCTAACCAGAGATGATCGTCAATTTTATAAAGCTCTTTTAAACTCAAGTTAGAATTAACTCCTTGCATAAAACCTCTTTGAGCTAAATCATTAATACATTACAATTTTAGGCTAATATTCTCTGAGGGATGACAATGTAGCCAGTGGTGCGATCGCCTAATACTAAGTTACGTTGTTCTCCCCAATACCACCAGTATGCAGCAACGTAAGCGCAAATTAGGCTATCTAGTTTATCTTCGGTTGCTTTGAGGGCTGCGCCTGTGGTGGGGATTTCGGAAGTAAACGAACCGCCTTCTCTGCGAGAGGCTTCGCCAACGCGCAGCGTCTCGGAGAGAAGACGCCAAGGACGCAGAGGAGGAGAGAAGGAGGGGAGGATATCGAGAAGATAATTTTGGAGTTTGATTAGTTCTAGGCGGCGCTCATTGAGGCGTCCTTTTTTGTATTTGAGAATACGTTCTAAGTTGAATAGGTTAACGATTGCTGGGTGGGGGAAGACTTCTATTTGATATCTGCTGAGTTTTTGCGGTTCTATGGTGGGTGCGTGGGCAAAACCGCGTGATTCTAATTCTAAGCCAAAGTTGATGGTGCGTTCTGCGAAGGGTAGGTTTTGATTCGCTGGGTAGCATCCTGCATGATATTTACCAAAGTACTTGTGGCTGAGTTTGTCGGCGAGGCGGCTTCCGGTGGCGTTGGGTATGAGGGTAGGCGCATCTACGGCGATGATGGCTGGTTCATCTGGTTGGACGCTTTGATCGATCCAGGTGAGGATATCTGCAATGGCATCTTTGCGGTCTAGATCGAGTAATTGTAGTTGTCCATCTATCCATTCTAAACAGCATAATCCACTGGGTTGCGATCGCCAGCCTAAATCAATGCCAATAAATTTCATGGTCATAACACGAATTTGCGATTATTTTCGCATTTTTGAGCAACCATTTACCTAAATTTACTTGCTAAAAGTTGTGATAAATAATCTTATAATCTTAAGCAGTTTGTCTTAATTTATTTTATCTGGCAATAATTTAATCAAGATTATTCCAATGAAAGTTTTATTTTTACATCCCAATTTTCCCTCGCAATTTCGCAACCTAGCGATAGTTTTGGGTAAAGATCCTAATTACCAAGTCGTCTTTGGGACAAATCGTCGGGAAGGGGAAATACCTGGCGTTTTCAAAGCTATTTATACTCCTTCTCGTGAAGCTGCGCCTCAAACTCACCACTACGTTCGTAATCTGGAAAATGCTGTTCTCACCGCTCAGGCTGTCTATCGCGTGGCAGAAAAATTAAAATCTGAGGGTTTCTTTCCAGATATAGTTTATGGTCATTCTGGTTGGGGGCCGACTTTATTTATGAAAGATGTTTTCCCCAAAGCAGAATTATTGTGTTATTTCGAGTGGTTTTATCACGCTCACGGTTCCGATGCAGATTTCGATCCCAACGATCCGCTAAATGCTGATGATGAATGCCGCATCCGCGTGAAAAATGCACCGATTTTAACTGATTTATATAGCTGCGATCGCGGACTTTCTCCAACTAATTGGCAGCGTCAGCAGTTTCCCAAAGAATATCATAGCAAACTCACTGTAATTCATGATGGTGTTGATACCAAATATTTTGTTCCTAAACCAGGTGCAAAGTTAGTTTTACCAAGAATAAATCTGGATCTTTCTCATGTGGAAGAGTTGGTAACTTATGTAGGACGAGGAATGGAACCTTATAGAGGTTTTCCGCAGTTTATGGAAACGGTAGCGTTACTTCAGCAGCGACGACCTAAGTGCCATGTGGTAGTTGTGGGAGAAGATCGGGTTGCTTATGGTAAAAATCTCCCCGATGGTCAGACCTATAAACAATTAATGTTAGAAAAATTATCTTTAGATTTATCGAGACTGCACTTTACAGATAGGCTTCCTTACAATGAGTACCTCCAAGTTTTGCAAGCTTCTTCTGCCCATGTTTATTTAACCCGTCCTTTTGTATTATCTTGGTCAATGTTAGAAGTAATGGCAGCAGGATGTTTACTAATAGCTTCTAAGACTTCGCCAGTCTTGGAGGTCGTACAGGATGGGGTGAATGGACTGCTAGTAGATTTCTTTTCTCCCCAGAATATTGCTAATAGGATTGAAGAGGCGCTGAATAATCCTCAAGAAATGCAAGCAATTCGTGCGAATGCGCGAGAGACAATTATCAAGCGTTATGATTTGGCGAAACTGTTACCACAGCATTTGCAATGGATGTTCGCTGGTAAAACTTCTGATAATTTGAAAAAGCGCCCAAGTTCTAAAGGATTTGGCAAAAATTAGTCATTGGTCATTTGTCATTTGTCCTTTGCATAAATATTTTTGCCTAAAGCAAAGGTGTAAATAAAAGCCTGAAAAGCAAGACTTTTGCAAGAAATATATTAATCATTAGTGATTATTGGTCAATAAAAAATGATAAATGACCAATACAACTATTGGAGAGGCTGCACCAATGACTAAGCTTAGTACAAATGACAAATGACAAATGACAAATGACAAATGACAAATGACAAATAAATACAAAATCGATATGTAAAATGCGAATTATTTTTACTATTGCCCATTTTTTCAAACCTAGCAATGAGGATCGTCATGCTTCCCAACGCAAAAACCCACAACCCCGCTTGGAAGCGTTAACTAAAAGCATTACTGCTTTACATCAATTATTTGGCAAATCTCAAAGTATTATCAACATTGCTCAACGACTAGCTTTCCCTGCTAATCAGCCGCAGTCTCACGAACTAGATATTGTTATTTGTACAACTCAAGATAATCATCTTCTGAATCAGCTTCCTTTACCATCCCATTTATATAAGCATCATTCTAGCAATGCAGAACCTCTATTTTTGGGGTTTGAGTGTCAAGCTATTCTGCAAAGTTGTCTCGGTCAGTATGATTATTATTGCTTTCTTGAAGATGACTTAATTATTCATGACCCTTGGTTTTTTATCAAATTAAACTGGTTTACCCAACAAGCCGGTGATTTCAATTTGCTCCAGCCAAATCGTTATGAAGTCTCTCCCAAAGCTTTGGTTCACAAAGCTTATATTGATGGGGATTTGGCTTTACGAGTAACTGCTCCCTTTCAAAATGTGCAGGAGCAACAGGAACTCAATGGTGCAATTATGAATGCACCAATTACCTTTCGTCGTGCCCTCAATCCTCATGCAGGCTGCTATTTTTTAAATGCAAATCAAATGACTCACTGGGCTAATCAAACCTATTTTCTTGACCGAGATGTTCGTTTTGTTGGGCCTTTAGAAAGTGCTGCCACTTTAGGAATTATGAAGACATTCCGAATTTACAAAACCTCGCCGGAGCAAGCAAGCTTTTTGGAGATTCAGCACTTTGGAACTGGATTTTTGGGGCTAATTGGAGGACAAGTGGGTTTGGCAGACAGGTAAATCGAATTTAAGAGTTTGGTTTTTGTGAGCAAAATTAATTCATGGGATTTTTCATAACCTATCATGCTACTAAGTAATCATACAATTACTGCGGTTTCTGGAGAGTGATGTTGACGACGGGCTACGCCACGCTGCTACTCTTACTCCATTAAGCATGAACCATTAAGTACTGACCGTTCCCATTATATTCACCATCACAACTAGCGAAATTCCGAACAAACCATATTAAATAAAACCTCCATATCCGGCGAAATTTGGCATAATCCATGCCATAATCTAAGTCTTTGACTGTTGCCTGATTTTTGTCAAAATTATCTAGCCATTTGGCAAATGTTTTAGAGTAATTGGAACCGTTTAGATACCATCTTTCAATTGTTTTGAGGTCTTTATTCCGGCTAGAAACTGCATCATAGTTCCAATACCTACCGTGAGGAAAAATGTATTTGTGCGTAAAAGCGCTGGATATATTATTAGGGGTACGAACTGTAATGATATGAATAAAAACCTTGCCATTATCTTTCAGCAAACTAGCTAATTTTTTAAAAGAGTTAGTTAAATTACCAACATGACAAAAAACGCCAATCGAAAGTATCTTATCAAATTTTGTCTCAAATGTTGTACTATTTAAATCTCCTTCATACAGTGTGAATCGGCCTGAACTTAGGTTGCTTTCAGGATCTTGCATCTTCTGGCGCATATATTCACATTGCTCATGGCTCAAATTCAGACCCACAAATTTGACATTGGGGAATTTGGAAAGAATGTAATTTGGCACACATCCCCAACCACAGCCAAAGTCTAAGATATTGTCTCCATCTTTAATGTCTAACTTTTGAATCACATCATCAATCATATCTATTTGAGATTGCTCAAGGTTTAATGCTCCTTTTTCCCACAATCCCATGCTGTATTTAGGATAAATGAGTTTCCCATCGCCCAACATCTTATTCAGCATCCCTTGAGGCAAATCATACTGAATTTTCATCAGATCCCGTGGGCTTTCAGCAAGATTATCAGTTTCTTTTAATACCCATTCATAAGGTGCTAAGAGGGCGGGAAAGTACTTAAAAAAGATAGGCATACAAGTATCAAAAAGAGATTCTAATACTGAGTCAGGAACTTCTAACCCATTGATATAAGCCTCAGCTACCGCCATTTGTATTGTGTTTACTACCTCTACCGCCCCACGCGTTGCTGTATATGCAAGTGGGGTTTTAATATTCATATCTCCTACTAAAGGTATATACTTTTCTAGAGACTTTAGTGTATTAAGAGAAGCCATGTTTTAAATCCTAATTTGCTTTCAGTATTTAGCTATAATATCAATAGCAAAGTTAGGATAAAGATTACATTAAGTTTTAAAATATTCCTTTGAATAAAAATATAAATAAATTTCAATAATATAATATTTATGGAAATTTGTATCACTTAAAAGTCAATTCGCCAAGCAGAATATGCAAAAAAATTGCACCCTCTGCTTCCTGCCAAAGCATTTCTCCCCAATCCAGGTAAATTAGCGATTCTATTTATTAATTGGACAATTTTGATTCTAGGCTGGGCGATCGCATCTTATCTAGATCGTTGGATCTGACTATTATCCCCTAGTGCAAGAATTGCTAAAGATACATTATCCTGAACGTTTAAATTGATTGAATGCCAAAGATGCTTGAAACTTGCTTATGCAAACGCCAAGGCATTATAAAAATGAAGATACCTTTACTGATTGGTCGGGGAAAAAGTCTGTTCCTTGCCCTATTATCGAGGATTACAAAATTATGTAAATCGATGTTTGCCATCATCTTGGATAACACTGCTCACCCAGATATTGTACAAAGATAGGTTTGATTCTCACTGTTGCTAAAGCCACGGTGAGAAGAAACTCCAATATTTCAACAGCAAGTTGACCTAGAAAATGTCAAAATTAAATGAGTTTTGCGTAGGCGCATACTCCTACGGAGAAGCAAGCTACGCGTAGCGTCTCCAAGAGTTGCGATTTGTCACTAGACATCGCCACTTTACAAGCGCGGATTTGAGATAACTAAGTTGAAATTTATGGGCAAGCAACGTGTTCTTTCTGGAGTTCAACCAACCGGCAATTACCATCTAGGTAACTACTTGGGAGCCATTCGCAACTGGGTAGAAGGTCAGAGCGAATACGAAAATTACCTTTTTGTGGCTGATTTGCACGCGATTACAGTGCCACACGATCCAAAACAGTTGGCAGCTGATACCTACACTCTTGCTGCTCTCTATCTAGCTTGTGGTCTTGATTTAAATCACTCCACTATCTTTGTGCAATCCCACGTTTCGGCCCACAGCGAACTCACCTGGTTGCTCAACTGCATTACACCTCTAAACTGGCTGCAAGATATGATTCAGTTTAAAGAAAAGGCTGTCAAGCAGGCAGAAAATGTGAGTGCGGGTTTATTGGATTATCCTGTGCTAATGGCAGCGGATATTTTGCTTTACCAAGCTGATAAAGTGCCAGTGGGTGAAGACCAAAAGCAACATTTGGAATTGACACGGGATATTGCAGCTCGGTTAAATCACCAGTTTGGTAAACCAGATCAACCAGTTCTGAAGTTACCAGACCCTTTGATTCGCAAGGAAGGGGCAAGGGTGATGAGTTTAGCAGACGGTACACGCAAAATGTCGAAGTCCGATCCTTCCGACTTAAGCCGGATCAGTTTGCTAGATTCACCGGAACAGATTCAATACAAGATTAAGCGTTGTAAAACCGATCCGATTCGTGGTCTGACTTTTGACGATCCAGCGCGTCCAGAGTGTAATAATTTGTTAACGCTCTATACATTGCTGGCTGGGAAGAAAAAGGAAGATGTGGCAGTTGAGTGTCAGGATATGGGCTGGGGGCAATTCAAGCCATTGTTGACAGATACAATTATTGAGTCTCTGAAACCAATCCAAGAAAAATATCACTCGATAACGGCGGATAAAAGCTATTTGGAGTCTGTATTGCGGGATGGAGGGGAAAAAGCTAGAGCGATCGCAAATCAAACTTTATCACAAGTAAAAGCTGCTTTAGGCTACTCTCTTCCTCTATAGGTTTTCCCTTTTAGGTGTGATTTGCTATACCATTTAAGAAATTGAAATTCTTAATTCTATGCATCACACCCATAGCCACACAGCCTTTCGCAGAGCTGTACAAGCAGGTGAATTTCTAATTACCGCCGAGGTAGCACCACCGAAAGGGGGAGATCCAGCGCACATGATTCAAATGGCGGCGACTCTTAAGGGAAGGGTTCATGCTATCAATGTTACTGATGGTAGCCGCGCAGTGTTACGGATGTCTTCGTTAATGGCGTCAGTGATTTTGTTACAAAACGGTATAGAGCCGATTTGTCAAATTGCTTGCCGCGATCGCAACCGCATCGGTTTACAAGCTGATTTGATGGGCGCTCATGCTTTAGGTATTCGTAATATTTTAGCTTTGACTGGCGACCCAGTAAAAGCAGGCGATCATCCAGATGCTAAAGCAGTATTTGACTTAGAAGCTGTGCGACTGCTGCAACTGATTCGGAAGATGAATCAAGGTGTTGATTGTAATGAAAAGCCTTTGACTGATGGAGCGTTAGATTTATTTGTTGGTGCAGCAGTAGATCCGCAATGTAAAAGTTGGTCGGGTTTACAAAGTCGATTTGAACGGAAAATCGAAGCTGGAGCACAGTTTTTTCAAAGTCAGTTGATTACTGATTTTGAGCGACTAGAAAAGTTTATGGACACAATCGCTGCTGGTTATAAAAAACCAATTTTGGCAGGAATATTTCTGTTGAAATCAGCCAAAAATGCTCAGTTTATTAATAGATGTGTTCCGGGTGTAGATATTCCCCAACATATTATTGACAGATTGGCGAAAGCCAAAGATCCTTTTGAGGAAGGGATAAAAATTGCCGCCGAGCAAGTGCAGATAGCGCGGCAATTATGCCAAGGAGTTCACATGATGGCAGTGAAACGAGAAGATGCGATCGCGCCAATTTTAGATTTGGCTGGGATTGCTCCAGTGAATCAATTGGTATCTATGTAAATTAGAGAATGAATCTTTATATTAAAGCAGATGGTTATTCCTATCTGCTTTTTTTATGCTGAAACAGATGCGTTTACACTATTTTTGATAGACTTTCAATATCCAATGTTCGCTTGACTAAATCTAGGTGCAAACTGATAAAATATTTTATAGCTTATTTCAAGCTTTTCCTAGCATATTTTTTGCCATAATTGGCGATACGACTGCCAATGTCAATGCATATCAATTTGTTTCAGTCGAGCTAAAAGAAACTGCTTTTAGGATTGATGGGGTATTTATCCCTACACGTGAAACTACAAACCAACCACTTTATTTTGTTGAAGTTCAGTTTCAATTAGACTCAACTTTTTATAGACGCTTCTTTGCCGAAATCTTCCTTTACTTACGTCAAAACGAATCAGTCAATTTTTGGCGTGCTGTTGTCATCTATCCGCAACGAAGTTTAGATCCAAACGATCGGCTACCATATCAATTGCTGCTAGACAGTTCACTAGTGCAACGCATTTATCTAGATGAATTAGATACGAGGGAGAACTCACTTCAAGTTGCGATCGTTAAATTAATTATCGAAAGAGAAGAGACAGCCGTTGACAAAGGTAGAGAATTGATTTTACAAGCAAGGCAACAACTGGCAGATGAATCTACCACCAAGCAAATTGTAGAATTGATAGAGACTATTCTGTTGTACAAATTTACCCGGTTAAGCCGAGAGGAGTTAGCAGAAATGTTGGGTATAGACGACGAATTCAAAAAAACGCGGATGTATCAATCAATCAAGGAAGACGGCTTAGAAGAAGGTCGCCAGGAAGGTCGCCAGGAAGGTCGCCAGGAAGGTCGCCAGGAAGGTCGCCAGGAAGGTCGCCAGGAAGCTAAGTTAGAAGCTATTCCCCGATTGTTGGCATTGGGATTGAGTGTAGAACAAGTGGCGGTGGCTCTCGATTTAACGGTGGCGCAAGTAGAGCAAGCAGCCCAGAATTAGTCTATCTGATAGTGGGCAGTGCTTGCCTCTAATTTAATCAGCAACTGCGACGCCGATAGCAATACGGTTCAGTTAAGGCTAGCACTCTTTGTCAAAGCCGGTTTTTTTAACGTAGACGCAAAGCGGCTTGCCGCAGGCTACCACAGAGGCGCAGAGGACACAGAGAGAGAAGAAAGAGAAGAAAAAAATGCTTAACTGAACTGTATTGACGCCGATAGCGTTCGCGCAGCGTCTCGTAGAGAAGCGTTAGCGAGTCCGCGTACTCTTTCAGAGAAGCAAGCAAGCTACGCTTTTAGCGTCTCGTAGAGAGCGTCATAGCTTGTTTTAGAGATCGCCTCTTTTTAAAGCAGAAGCGATGTCTACGACGGGCTTACGCCTACAAACTCAAAACTTGGGTTACATCTTACCGTGTTGCAGCACTTGTTGTAGATGTTGGCGAATCTCTTGTGCGTGTTCAATATCAGATTGCCGCAATTTTTGAAATAACTCTACACAAGGTTGAGAACCTACTTTTTCTGCATCTTTGATGTAGGTATCGTAAGCTTTAACAGCTTCAGCCTTGTTGTGCAAAATAGTGACAAAATCATACTCCAAGTCGCTAATCGCTGTTTGAGATTGTCCGTTACCTGTATTTGTAGCCATTGCTTGAACCTCTTTTAGAATTTCTAATTAACGTTATATTCACCCTTAAAGAGTAATTCATCTTCCAAAAAGAGTATATTTCAATACGTCGGAAGTACCTTGCAAGAATAATTTCCTGATACAGTTTCACACAAAGGAGTGGGGAATAAAGTATTTTCCCCACTCCCCAGTACAGACACGATTAATCGCGTCTCTCCCACTCCCCATTTTCATAACAATTTATCCAAGGGGTTGATTCTCATCACATTGACGTGAATACTGTAATTCCAACTCGTTTTGGCGTTCTCTACCTCCCCTATACACAACCGGACAAAACTTAGTGTTAGCGCTCATACAATCCATGTGTGGTGTCTTAGCGCATACCACGAGTAGTCCACCCAAAACAAATAACAAACCACAAATTGCAAGCGTATTAACCCAAGAAATTTCCAGCGCTCCGTGAACTACTACCTCTCGCAGCAAAGATACTATTGTTACCTCAACTGCCACTCCTACAGAGATACTATGTTCTTGCAAATAGACCATTAATAGTCGAAATAATTCGACTAAAATCAACACAAATAGTATTTTTGCAGTCACGTGTTTATAGTCTAGTGGCTGCGTGAGGGCGATAGCTATCCCCCACAATTGGATTAGCATGACGGCGAACAAACCCAAACACAAAACAATCACAATTAAGTCTTGAAAGGCTTCCATGTTGCGAACAATTGATTGCCGATCAAGCCAGCGATCGCTAAATAAAAATCGACTTTTCTGGCGCTTTTGCATGTACATTTTTCCAATCGGGACGAGTTCAGACAACACCAGCGAGTCAACCCAATAGTTTTATGTTATGCAATATTAAGTTTTTCTGCCTCAGCGAGGTTGGTAATTTAAATTTTGTGCTTGTTGCAACAATTGCTCGGCATTTTTGGCCCACTGGGGATTTTTTTGAGAATTGTATAAATCTCTAGCAAATTGCAAGACTTGTACTGCATCGCCATATTGCTGTAACTGCATAAAAACTAACCCAGCACCATAATACGCGTTGGGATAATTAGAGTTAGCTTCAGCTGATTTTCTAAAAGCCTCTAATGCCTCTTGTAATTTACTTTGTTGAAAAAAAATCGAGCCGAGATTGTAGTAAGCTTCTGGATACTTGGGATTAATTTTTAATGCCTGATAAAATGCACTTCTTGCTTGATCGAGTTTACCTTGTTGGAGATAACACATTCCTATGTGGTAAGGAGGTTCTGGTGCATTTTTGCTATATTGTACAGCTTTTTTAAAAGATGCGATCGCTTGTTCGCAATCTCGTTGCTGTTCTCGTACTAATCCCAAGTTATAGTGGGCAAATCCGAGTTTGGGATCGAGTTCTAAAGCGCGTTGCAAATAATCGTTAGCTAACTTGAAATTATTGCCTTCTAATAACGCTCCGCCTAAATTAGCAAAAGCTGGAGCAAATTTCGGATCGGCTTGCGTCGCTCGATAAAATGCATCCGCAGAGGGTTGTAATTGTCCTGTTTGTCGGAGCGCTAGCCCTAGATTATAGTGTGCTGGTGCTAATGCCGGATCTAATTTAGCCGCTTGTTTAAAGGCTGCGATCGCATCTTGTACCTTTCCCGCCTGAATTGCTTGTAAGCCTTGGTTTAACCAGTCTACGGCAGTTTTAGGATTAGACTGTGCTAGCTTTGAGGCGACAGGAGGAGATAGAGCAAGAGAGGGGGAGGAAATACTCATAATCAGCAAAGTTAAACTTACTAACCCTGCTATGCGATATTTAAAGAATGATAATCTCATTGATTTTCTGACTCGCAACACTTTCAGTTAAATTTACTTGATAAAAAGTTTTTTACAAAAGTTTTTGATTTAGCATAAAAATTTTTGATGCTTAACTTTTCTTAAGCTAAATCTTACGACAGGCTACAATTTTTTTAACTTTCGATTAAAAGGAGCATAATAACAAATTAAAGAAGGGGTAATTTTGACTCCAGAGAACCATTTTTTATCCCTTGATATCTACGGAATAATGCGGTTATGAATGAATTACCGCAAGGGAGGTTTTTATGAACGAAAAAGTAAAATCGGGTTCGCGGAACGTTGGAATTGTCGGGCCTTATTTAAGTGGAAAAACCACTTTACTAGAAAGCTTGTTATTTGTCACAGGGGCAATTTCCCGCAAAGGCAATATTAAGGACAGCAATACAGTGGGAGATAGTGCTGCCGAGTCGCGCGATCGCCACATGAGTGTAGAAGTCAGCGCCGCTAGCACTGAGTATAACGATATTCGCTTCACCTTTATTGACTGTCCGGGAAGCGTAGAATTTGCTCAAGAAACGTACAATGCTTTAATCGGAGTCGATGCAGCAATTGTAGTTTGCGAACCCATCCGCGATCGCGTTCTCACCCTTGCCCCTCTATTTAAATTCCTGGACGATTGGGAAATTCCCCATCTCGTCTTCGTCAACAAAATGGATCGCGCAAACATTCACGTTCTAGAAACGTTGCACGCCCTGAAAGCAGTATCTAGCCGTCCCCTGGTAGCGCATCAATATCCCATCATGAATGGGGAACAACTCACTGGCTTTATTGATATGGTGAGCGAACAGGCATATCAATATCATCCAGGCGCACCAGCTGACCCCATTCCGTTCCCCGAAAGTTTAAAAGAAGAAGAACATATAGCACGGGCAGAAATGCTCGAAGCCTTAGCAAATTTTGACGACCATTTACTCGAAGAACTTTTAGAAGATATCGAACCACCTCAAGAAGAAATCCTCAAAGATTTAAAAATGGAATTAGGGGCAGATTTAGTAGTGCCCGTTTTCTTTGGTGTGGCAGAACAAGATTATGGTGTTAGACCTCTATTAGAAGCCTTGTTACGAGAAGCCCCCGAACCCGAAACTACAGCAGAACGTCGTTTAAAAAATATAAAGGGTGATACAGCTTTAGCGCAGGTATTAAAAACTTACTACACTCCCCAAGGTGGCAAACTGTCTTTAGTGCGTGTTTGGCGCGGTAAACTAACTGATGGCATTGTCCTCAATGGTATTCGCACTGGTGGAATTTACCGCCTCATGGGACAACAACAGCAGTCAGTTAACCAAGTTAGTGCTGGTGAAATTGTCGCATTGAGCCGTTTAGAAGGAATCAAGACAGGCGATACAATCTCTACAGAACAGCAAGTGGCGATGGAATTACCTAAAGCTGTACAGTTAGAACCTGTGTATGCCCTCGCCATTACACCAGAAAAGCGCAACGATGAAGTTAAACTCAGCAGTGCTATTACCAAGTTATTAGAAGAAGACTCTTCACTTGCTTGGGAACAACACGGCGACACCCACGAAGTTATATTGTGGGGTCAAGGCGAGATTCATTTGCAAGTCACCCTAGACAGACTGCGCCGCAAATATAACCTGCCAATGACAACCCACTTACCGCAAGTGCCTTACAAAGAAACCATCCGCAAAACGGTGGCTTCAGTTCATGGGCGCTATAAACATCAAAGCGGTGGTCACGGACAGTTTGGTGATGTTTTTCTCGAAATCAAGCCTTTACCACGCGGTACAGGTTTCAACTTTAACGAAACCATTGTCGGCGGCGTGGTTCCGAAACAGTACATTCCTGGCGTAGAAATGGGCGTGCGGGAATTTTTGACACACGGCCCTTTAGGCTTCCCAATAGTTGATGTAGCGGTAACTCTGACTAATGGTTCGTATCACAACGTTGATAGTTCCGAACAAGCCTTTAAACAAGCTGCCCGATTGGCAATGCAAACGGGGATACCCCAAGCAGAACCTACCTTATTAGAACCAATTCTGCGGGTAGAAGTGACAACACCTAGCGAATTTACCTCCAAAGTGTTGCAACTATTAAGTGGTAGACGGGGGCAGATTTTAGGCTATGAGGGGAGAAACGATTGGCAAGGCTGGGATAATGTCTCGGCATACTTGCCGCAAGCTGAGATGCAGAATTTTATTGTAGAGCTGCGATCGCTCACTCTTGGCGTTGGTTCCTTCCACTGGGAATATGACCATCTCCAGGAAGTGCCAGAAAAGCTTGCCGAACGTGTCATTCACAGCAATGGCAATGGTAGTAACGGCAACGGTAAGTAATTTTGGATTTGAGATTTTGGATTAATTTAAAATCAACACTAGCCCGGAACTTTAAGTTTCGGGCTAATAACTAAAATCCAATTATTAGGGACTACCAAAAAATAAATCATCCAATCTTATTTTGTAGGGTGTGTTAACGAAGTAACGTACCATCTTTCTAATCTGTCACGGCGCATAACACACCCTACAAGTTGGATATTTTTTTTTATTGGAAGTTCCTTAACTATCTAAGAAAGCTTCACACTTAACCCAGAGTTTGGGCCATTAGGTAAACCCAAGGCTGTATCAATACCTGGATTAACTCTAAGATCCTCCAGTAATTTTTCTGCTTTTACTTTCGTTCCTATTTTTGCTTGTGAATTAGGACGAGGATTTATTACATCTTTAGCACGGTAAACTTCAAGGTCAGATATTCCCTCATCCAACGCTCTGAGACATAAACCACGAATATAAAAACGGTTAAATTCACCCTCTGCTAGTGTTTCAGCAGCAGTTACAGGAATTTTTACAGTTGTATTTTTTCTTTGCTCTGTTAAGTTGATTCTGCTATTTAATGACAGTTGTTGAGCAAACCAGGTTTCATCATGGCTACTAATAGCTTCTTTAAGTAAATTTACATAGTCTTTTCTACCAATTTCACTCAAGCGAAGACTGACGTATAGTTTGGCTTTAGTAATATCTAGCTCAACTTCAGCCATAATAAATTGGCGTGTTCTATCATCCAAATTTTCAAACAACATAATTATTAAAGTGGAAATGGTTCCACTAAATATAAAGAGTTTTCTTTATATAAAAAACTGTAAAAATACGCAAAAATACTATTTTCAAAATTTTAGTGATTAGTAATGGTGAAATTTCAATTGCGACAATTAAGTGTTCCGCCGGGACATAGAGTAATACTCCACGATGTTAGCTGGCAAGAATTTGAGGCAATTTTAGAAGAACTTGGCGACCATAGAGCCACTCGATTAGCTTACAGCCAGGGAACTTTGGAGATGAGAATGCCGTTACCAAAGCATGAGAAAGCCAAAGTCATCATTGGGGATTTGGTGAAAATTCTGTTGGAAGAGTTAGAGATTGACTGCGAAACATTTGGCTCAACCACTTTCAAACGTGAAGATATAGCTTTTGATGTAGAGCCTGATGATTCTTTCTATATTCAAAATCATGCTCAAATGATTGGTAAAGAGCGAATAGACTTGAGGGTTGACCCGCCACCTGACTTAGCAATTGAAGTTGATGTTACTTCCAAAACTCAACTTAATGCTTACGAAGCATTGCGAGTTCCTGAACTGTGGCGATATGAAAATGGCAAGCTACAAATTAATATTCTTCAGGATGGTAAATACATTGAGTCTGAAATTAGTTCTACTTTTCCCAACTTGCCCATTGTTGAAGAAATTCCCCGGTTTGTCGAACAAAGCCGAACTTTAGGTAGAAGTCCAACACTTAGGGCATTTCGTCAATGGGTAAGAAAGCAAATCAACCCAACTTAATGTAACCCTTGCTCTTTTAATAAGAAATTAGTGTTGTAATACTTAATACTATTTTTATCTGCAACATAAGACTCTACGATAAAAAAAGGAGCCTAACTTAGGCTCCTTAATAAAAAACTGCTAATAGAATTGTGACTACTTAACAGTCACCTTACCGCCAGCTTCTTCGATGCGCTTCTTAGCATCTTCGGCAGCATCCTTAGCAATACCTTCTTTAACTGCCTTGGGCGCAGCTTCCACCAAGTCTTTAGCTTCTTTCAGACCCAAACCGGTCAATTCTCGAACAATCTTCAGTACGGCAATCTTCTTATCAGCTGGAACTGATTCGAGAATGACTTCAAACTCGGTTTGCTCAACAGCTTCTTCAGCAGGAGCAGCAGCAGCACCAGGGCCTGCAAACGCTACACCAACAGGTGCAGCAGCACTCACGCCAAAAGCTTCTTCAATTTGCTTGACTAACTCAGAAGCTTCCAGCAAAGAAAGACCTTTTAGTTGTTCTAAAATGTTATCGGTTGCAGCAGACATTGATATAACTCCTGTAATTTTGATTATTTATTTGTCATGAGTCATTGGTCTTTAACTATAGACTTTTGACTTTTGACTGATGAACCACGAAGTCTATTCAGCAGCAGTTTCAGTGCTACTATCACCTTCAGCAGTGCTTTCGGTGCCGCTATCTTGGACAGCAGCAGTTTCGGTGCTGCTATCTTGGACAGCAGCAGTTTCGGTGCTACCACCACTTTGCTCTTGGTCGGCCACAGCCTGCAAAGCACGAGCCAGTGAACCAGGAACTTCGTTGATACCCACAGCAATCTTGGTAGCCAAAGCGTTGATAGCCCCAGCAATTTGGGCGATGAGTTGTTCTTTAGATGGCAAGTCTCCTAGTACCTTGACATCAGGTTCTTTGAGTAGGCGACCTTCCAGTACACCACCACGAAGTTCTGTCTTCTTGCTGACTTTTTGAAATTCTTGGTATGCCTTAATTGCCGATGAAAAATCTTCTTTTACCAGCAAAAAGGCGGAAGAACCGTTGAGCAATTCCGACAAAGGCTGCCATTTTTCATCATCTTTAATGGCAATGCCCATTAGAGTGTTCTTCGTCACCTTACAAACAGTGCCACTGGGACGCAGCCGCCGCCGTAAGTCTGTGATTTCAGAAACTGTCAGCCCCTGATAGTCAATTACCAGTGCTAGAGTTGACTGACTCAAAGTTTCTTTGAGGTCAGCTACTATCTCTTTTTTATTTTCTAGTGTTCTACCCATTCCAATCTCACCTCCTTAAAATAATCGGTGAAGTGCCCTACTTGTACGTTTTTTCTAAACCTGAACCCAAACAACAAACCCCAGCTAATTTAGCCGGGGTTGAGTATTAAGACTCTTGACGCCATAGTTATCACACCTTTATGGGTGGTAATTCTGACTATTAGAGTTTTAACCTCGGCAGGATATTAAGTTATTAGCACCTGCTGTCTCCGGCTTTGCCTATTTAATTTAAAGTTAGGAGTGAGTAGTTAGGAGTTAGAAGTTTTATTCTTAACTCCTAACTTATAACTCATAACTCTTATTAACCTGCTTGGCTCAGTTTCAAATCTCGTAGGGCACTGATATCAACTTTAATTGATGGACCCATAGTGGCTGACACATAAAATGTGCGCCAATAACGACCTTTAGCTCCTGAAGGACGGTTACGGTCAATCGTCTCCTGCAATGCCTTCAGGTTGACTAACAAATCTTCAGGCGAGAAGGTTGTCTTACCAAACATAACATGGACAATACCAGTTCGGTCAGCTCGGAATTCTAATTTACCAGCTTTGAATTCTGCGATCGCACCTGCTAAATCAAATGTTACGGTTCCACCCTTGGGCGATGGCATCAAACCACGCGGCCCAAGCAATTTACCCAGCTTTGCCACTTGTGGCATTACATCGGGTGTGGCAATCAGCTTGTCAAAATCCATTCTACCTTTCTGGATTTCGTCAATCAGTTCTTCCGATCCGACTATATCAGCACCAGCACTGCTGGCTTCGTTTACCTTTTCGCCTCTGGCAATCACCGCCACTCGGACAATTTGCCCTGTACCTTTGGGCAGTGCTACCGTTGTCCGCAACTGTTGGTCTGTATACTTGGGGTCAATTCCTAACCGGATATGCGCTTCCGCAGCTTCGGTAAATTTAGCTGTTGCTGTGTCTTTAAGAAGGGCTAAAGCCTCTAGGGGATGATAATCTTTTTCTTCTACTTTTGCTTGCAGACCCTGCAAACGACGCGATATTTTTGGCATTTGTTCTCCTGGGGTAATTCCGAAGCCTCGCCTCTCCCCCGATAATTTTTAGTTATGAGTCCTTTGTTATTTGTCCTTTGTCCTTAGTCATTTACCAATGACTAATTACCAATGACCAATGACCAATGACTAATCCGTAACTGTTACGCCCATATTTTTAGCCGTTCCTGCCACAATCTTCATTGCCGCTTCGATATCGTTGGCATTGAGGTCGGGGAGTTTGGTTTGGGCTATTTCTTGCAATTGTGCTTTGGTAATTGACCCAACCTTCTTTTTGTTGGGTTCATTCGAGCCTTTTTCAACTTTCGCCGCCTTCCGAATCAGTACTGATGCGGGTGGCGTTTTGAGTACGAATGTAAAACTCCGGTCTTCAAAAACCGAAATTTCTACAGGTATAACCATTCCAGCTTGGTCTGCTGTTTTGGCGTTGTACTCTTTACAAAACATCATGATGTTGACACCATGTTGACCCAAGGCGGGACCAACTGGCGGTGCTGGGTTGGCTTTTCCAGCATTCAGGGCCAGTTTAATGACCGCCACTACTTTCTTCGCCATTTGTATTTAACTCTGTTTCTCTACCTGATTAAATTCCAATTCTACTGGTGTATCCCTGCCGAAAATTGAGAGCAAGGCTTTAAGTTTACTCCGTTCTGGAGAGACTTCAATTACCTCGCCTTCAAAGTCTTTGAATGGACCAGAAAGCACCATTATCTTATCACCAGTAGCCATGTCAATTTTGACAACAGCTTCTTGTTCGCTGGTTTGTTTGAATATACGTTCAACTTCTGAAGAACTTAGTGGTATGGGGTTGACATGACCGCGACCCTTGCTGCTACCACGTTTTTGTTCTGAACCGACAAAGTTAATTACATGAGAGGTGTTGCGTACCACCTGCCAAGTATCATCATCCATCATCATCCGTACCAGCACATAACCAGGGAAAACTTTTTCTTCTGTATGCTGGCGACTGCCATCTTTGCGGATTTTCACCGCTGGCGTCTGCGGAATTTCTACCTGGATAATTTTGTCAGCGACATCAAAAGTTTGAATGCGTTGCTCTAAGTTAGTCTTTACACGCTTTTCACAGCCTGAAGCTACTTGTACTGCATACCAGCGCGCTTCTTTTGACGCTGCTTCTGCTGCTTCTGCTGCTTCTGCTGTTTCCTCTGACTGCAACATTGAGTTGCGTGGTTCATCTGTTGCAAAACTCATTAGAACACCTGTTTTGCTGCCCAAGCAAACAATCCATCGACCAAGTATATCAAAGATGCGGAGAGTGCCACCATTAACAACACAGCGGCGGATTCGCTCACTATCTGTTTCCGACTGGGCCAAACTACTTTTTCAAGTTCTTCTTTGGTTCCCTGTATGAAGTTGCCAAAGCTAAACCCATTTGTGGTTTCTGGCAATTCTGCTTCACTTTTTTTGGCCACGACCGTTATCCCCCGTTTCTTATACTAGATCCTGTTTAATTGTCATCTAGGTTTGCAGTTTCGACTCTATTTCACTTACTGGAAGCAAAACAACTACAAATACAATAAGTTTACCCGAAATTATTAGCGCTAACTGCTATATTAGCAGCAGCGTAATTATTTCGGGCTTTGTTTTTTTGCTCTTGAGCGCGCCCTGGAGGACTTGAACCCCCGACATCAGGTTTTGGAGACCTGCGTTCTACCAACTGAACTAAGAGCGCACAAGCTGTTTTTGATTCAGTGATTGCGCTGAACTAAATTTCAGTTTAACGCAATATGCGATTTATATCATACCTTAATTTTGTCGGGAAAACAAGTCAGCGGCAGATGCCGCTTGCAGCTTGAGATTTCTCCCATACTTTTGAAGGACGAATCACAAAGGGCGGTCAAACCGTTGCTTGATTCGGGTTGCTTTACCTACGCGATCGCGGAGATAATATAGTTTAGCACGACGGACTTTACCGCGACGTAACACCTTAATGCTGTCAATCCGGGGAGAATGCAACAGAAATACCCGCTCAACGCCCACGCCTTGAAAAACCTTACGAACTGTAATAGTTTCGTTGATGCCGCCATTGCGCTTGGCAATCACAACTCCCTCGTAGGGTTGTACGCGGTATTTTTCGCCTTCCTTGATTTTCACTCCCACTTTTACAGTGTCGCCCACATAAATGTCGGGCAGATTCGATTTTATCTGTTCCGCTTCAATGGAGCGGATAATCTCTTGAGCGTTCATAGTCTTTCTGTCTGCTTAAAAAAAACTCACGATCATCAATGATAAATCGATAATCCTATTTCAGTCTACTTGTTAGGATTGATAATTGTACTGATACAACAGCTTGCATATCGAAGCTATATTGCAGAATGCCGTACTATAAAGGAAAAATTTATGAAATTTAGTATCGTCATCAGTACCTATAATCGCTTGAATTTGCTGCAAAGAGCAATTGATTCGGCTCGTAACCAAACAATGGAGTGCGAGGTGGTTGTTGCTGATGATTGTTCTTCTGATGACACCCAAACCTATCTCAAAAGCTTAGGGGACAAGGTTGTTTACCATCGTAACGAAGTGAACCTTGGTCATGCAGCAACGGTGAATGCTGGAGTTGCCAAAGCTAGCGGCGACTGGATTAAGTTTTTAGATGATGACGACTATTTAGCGCCCAACTGTATAGAAGAGATGGCAAAGGCGATCGCACTTCGTCCCGAAGCTGTAATCTGCTCTTGTGTGGCGGCTCAGGTGGATGGCAATGAAGTTGAACTCTCTCGCACCCCCCAAGTTGGCCCTGGTTTAGCTTTTTATATCCCACAAGCCGATATTCATTATGGGATGCTTTTAGAGCTTGTACCCTTTGGCACACCTGTACAAGTAGCTTGTCGACGTGATGCTTTTCTACAAAGTGGTGGTTGGGACTCCACACTCGATGCTAACTGTGATGACATCGATTCCTGGATTCGGATTGCTCAGTTTGGCGATGCTATTTTCTTCAACCAGTGTCTTGCTTACCGCACTATCTGGCCGGGTGCGTATAATCAAAAGTTTTCTTTGTCTCGGCGGTTAGCGACAAATATTTTGATGAAGGAAAAAATTTATGCCTTGGTAAATGAGCAACATCGCTCAAAGATTCCCGTCTTTCAGGATATAAAAAATTACCTGAAACTCCATTGGCTTTTAGTCGCACTGAAGCAAAAAAATCTCAAGAGTTTTCTTTCAATCATAGATTTATCTATACTTTCTCCTCGGTCTTGGAAGTTTTTGCTAACTGCTATTTCATCACGTCGCTCTCAGGGAAACAATTCTCAAATTCGTAAACTTGTACTGATTGAGTTGTACTATGATGTTTGGCAAAATGCGCAGAATCAAAGCGCCAGTCTTCAGAATTTAGAATTAGATTCTGTACCACTGGTGGACTTGCCTGTGAGCGCTCAGTCGAACTCTGAGCGCTAGACGAGGACGTTACTACCAACTACCAGATTTGTCGCAGTGAAATTATCCAAAGTTGCCAAGGTGTAAAAAGGATAATAACCAAGGACTTTAACTTCTGTAGAAGCACTCGATTGCAAAAATTGTCGGTTGCCATCAGACCAGGTTATGTGTGCATGAGGTGGGAATTATGGAATTTGATTGGCAGTGTGGAGTCTGTAACGTTGCCATTTTTTCACCTCAAACTAAGGTTATGAGTTCAACTCAAACTGACTGAAGCTTTATCATTACTGGGCTTTCAGATAATTATTAACAGTAATAATGAATTATTTGTTACCATTAATTTCTTTCTTGATCATCAAGCAAAATGCTGTTTTTTAAAGCAGTATTTTAAAAAAGTTTTTATTCTCTGTTTTGGCTGCCGTGCTGTAGTAAAGTTCCGATACCAGGTATTGGGAAATATAAAACTTGAAATAACAGATTCAGTCTTCAGAATTTTGAAGTTTTACCCCGATTTATCGAGCCGTTACTGAATAAGTCTTTAAGCTAAGTAACTGGTAATAAGCGCTATTAATCAGTAGAAAGTGGTTAATTTTACCCACTACTGACTACTTTTGAGTTGTCGCTGAAGACCTCAATAATTATGTTGGTTGATTTATACTCGGTTACTTATCTTTATTTTTTATATACATCTCAAAGATTATGCGAATCATACATATTTTGAACCACGTTCAAGAAATAGGTAACGGTATTGTGAATGTGGCTGTGGATCTGGCTTGTCTACAGGCAAAATCTGGTTATGAGGTAGCGGTTGTTTCTGCTGGTGGAGAATACGAGGCTTTACTAGATATTTGTGGTGTCAAACATTATTACTTAGACCAAAGCAGAAAACCGATAAATACGATTAAAGCAGCTATACGTTACCGAGCGATCGCAGCTGAATTTCAGCCTGATATTGTTCATGCCCACATGATGACGGGGGTAATATTAGCACGTATTTTCAAAGGAAACAAATATGCTTTAGTTTCTACAGTCCACAACGAATTTCAGCGTGCTAGCTTACTGATGGGTTTAGCTGACAGAGTAATTGCTGTCAGTAAAGCTGTATGTGATTCTATGATTAGGCGTGGTATTCCAGAACATAAGTTGCGGGTGGTATGTAACGGCACTTTAGGCAGTCCCCGCACCCGACAGATACAAGATTATCAACCTTTACCATTACAACATCCAGCGATCGCCACTGTGGCCGGGATGTATCAACGCAAGGGAATTGCTGAGTTAATTGCTGCCTTTGAACAAGTTGCCTCAGATTTTCCCCAAGCCCATCTTTATTTGGTAGGAAATGGCCCTGATAAACAGCTATTTGAGGCACAGGCACAAGCAACTTCTGTAAAAGAACGCATTCATTTTGAAGGCTTTCAACCAGAACCTCAACGCTATCTGATATCTTGTGACATATTTGTGCTGGCTTCCCACCGTGACCCTTGCCCTTTGGTACTTTCGGAAGCTAGAGAAACTGGAACTGCGATCGTCGGCACTCAGGTAGACGGGATTCCTGAAGCTTTAGACAACGGGCGAGCAGGTCTTTTGGTGCCAGCAAAAGATAGTCATGCTTTAGCTGGGGTTTTAGTGCAATTACTGAGTAATGCCGAGATGCTGCAAGAGTGGAAACAGCGGGCAAAGAAAAACCTAGATAGGCTGAGTGTTGCCCGCGTCCATCAGGAAACAATGACAGTGTATCGTGAGTTAATTACAGAATGAGGGTATGGGCACAAGAGGCAGAGGTGCGGAGGAGCAGAGGGGAACTTATTGCAACTTCTCCCCTACTCCCTGCTCCCTGCTCCCTTGCTTTTTCCCCAGTCCCCTTAACAGAGCGATCGCTTTAATTTTAAAGCTACGCCTAAAGCGCCAAAAACCAGTACACCCAAAACGTTAGTTGATTCAGGAACAGCTGTGTAATAAGAAGCCACTCTAATCGGCCCATCTTTATCTTCTTGGTCTGCTGGAATTGGTGGAATGATTCCAGCACCTGGCGCTACATTAGGCAGGGTAGCGAATGGATTGTAAAACAGGGTTCCGTTTGGGATGACGCCACCACTAAAAGTGACAGTACTACCAGCAATGGTAATGTCTGTAAAAATATCCTTTAGATCGGGGTTAGCAGAGTTACCAATCTTCCCATCTCCATTAACATCTCCCCACTCCACTGTTTCATTATCCAATGGTGGAGTAGAATTCGGATTACTATAGGACAGGGTTTTTAAATCAAAGACCAAGCTATTTATATCGTATCCGGTAGCATTTAGAAAGTTATTAGCTACATCTGGGACACCATATTCTATTACTTGCCCTGGTAGAAACCCTGTAAGGGTTCTTGGTTTTTTTGCATTGAGTACATCTTGATTTTTAGTCGTCACAATGGGTTCTACAAAAATGACGGCTTTTGCTGGTATCGAAGACAAAAAACTAATTCCTGCTGCTCCGAGAACAGACAAGGCTATTTTTGTGGCAATTCTAGTCATATTTGTGTCCTTTGGATATTGATTAACAGAGTGCTATACCTCGTGGTTTAAATCAAACAGCAAAAACTCACTTTTAAACTGCTATCTACCAGCTAGATAAATAGTGGTTAATATGTGCTTGCTCACTGAGTTGATATTTACTCATAGGTTGATTTATAAAGCAATTCTTGTAATGCTTTATCATGATAACTAGTAATTTCACGCAATCTTTATAAAAAATCCAAATTATAACTTATGCATTGACAGATTAGACAATGTGTGAATTATAAGTAATTACCCTGGCTGCTAATGAACTGTGGTTCATTTTGTCTTAACGGGACGCTACAACATAGCAGGTTTGAAATGAAATGGTTATAAGATTTAGAGACTATGGCAAATGACTGGCTGATTTTGAGCAAGAAATTTTAGTATGTTGTCCCCAATGCAATCGCATTGCCAAGATATGGACTGTCAACTCTGAGCAATCAAATCTCAGTTCCATCAAAAGAATTACCTGTCAGCAATGTAGCTATACAAAACAAAAGTTAAAGGATAGCAATCGAAAAGCTGCATTGCTACTGTGGCAGAACAATTACAGGGATAAAAGAAATTCCAGCGATGGAATACTAGACCATTTTTTTGGCTTGCCCCTGTGGCTACAAATCTCTTGTTGCGGTCAATTGCTATGGGCATATAATGAGGCTCATTTGAACTTCCTGGAAAGCTATGTTCAATCAAGGTTGCGAGAACGCTTGCCAGATGACTCATTAGGCTGGCACAATGGCAGTCTTGCTAGTCGCCTACTACGATGGATCAAGCTGACGCAGCATCGGGAAAAAGTTTTACAGAAAATTCAACAGTTAAAGCACAAGTTGTAATCAAGGCTTTAATCTTGTTGATGAGCAAATTTATAACCGCCCCAGAGAGAAAGAGCGATCGCGATCGCCAACAAAATCGGTATGCTGTACCAAGGAAACTGAGACAAGGGTAAATGAGCAACTGCACGCAATCCAATGCTGGCGTAAGTTAGTGGCAGCAGGTAAACTACAACTTTGAGAGCCGCTGGTAATGTAGCAGGGTCAAAGAAAGTCGCTCCTAAGAACGACATGGGGATAATGATAAAATTATTGTAGAGTCCGACTGATTCGAGCGATCGCACACTCAACCCTACAATCACCCCTAATCCAGCAAATACCGCACAATTCAGCACCACTAACAGTAAAAACAGTGGGTTGAGAAAATTCCAGTTTCCACTAAACAGCAGCGCTACCAAAATCACGGAACCGGAAGTCATCAAACCCCGCACGACTCCCGCCAGCATTTTACCCATGTACAACGCTAAGGGATTTATGGGAGTTAACAATAATTCCTCAAAGGTTTTGGTAAATAGTCTGTCTCCACAAATTGAAAATGTCGTTCCAGCAAAGCTAACCGTCATCGACGACAGCGCCACCATTCCCGGTAATATAAATTCCAAATAGTTGTCATAGTTACCACTAATTCCCGAACCGGGTTTGATGGAACTACCTAAACCCAAGCCAAAAGCTAAAATATATATCAGTGGCGATATTAAGCCTGATGCAGCAACTGGTAAAATTCTCACCCGTAAATCTAACCAATCTCCCCAAAAAATAGTCAGACTATCAGCCAGGAAGATTTGAAGTTGTGAAGTTTTGAACCTCTTGCCCGAAGGTAGCGCTCTTTGAGATGTCACTTGCTTTCAATTAGTTATTAAAATTTCATTAAATGTTAATTTACATTGTTTTACACATCAATTACTAGGGGGAACAAAAATATCTCATCTGAGAAATGGGAAATTAACAACAAAAGTTAGATAGTTTAAGCATTCTGACTAGATCAATTGTGAAAAGTAGATTAGCTATATCTGATAACAATTAAAAGTATTAAAATTTTGTCCCAATATCTAGATAAACTAGTATTTTTCTCATTTAACAAGAATATCGCAGAGAAAATCACAGGCAATTACAGTCAAGAATAGGCATACTGAAAGAGGGAGAAAAAACTTTAGACTACTCCCTCCCAAATCGGCGTGAAGGTGATTAAGCAACAATGAGACGTAAATCTACTGGTAGACCGGCTACTACTTCTAAACCCTCTATTTTCCAATCCCCTCTATTTAACTTCACCACCATCGCAATTATGGGAGGGGTGTTGATTTTGGGAATTGGGATTGGCATTGCTTTTAGTTCTACAACCACATTGGCTCCATCAAATGTAGCTTCCCGTGAATTTATAGACACCAAAGCACCGAACCCGGAAATTTGTGTGCAGTACGGAGCCAGCGCGATGGTAATGGACGCTAGACTGTTCGTCACTCTCAACCCATTCAATGTCTACGTTGCCCAACCCAGTATGCGTCCTGGATGTGTGATCCGACAAAATAACTGGGCGCTTTTAGAGCAACGTAAGCTAGTGACATCTGATCAGGTAAGAGATTGCAAAAATCGCCTGAACACCTTTGGTTTCACAGGCAACTTGGACAGTGACAAACCTGATATTAGGTGCATATATCAGAATGAAGCTGCTCAAAACTTCTTCACCGCTCAACCGGGAGCAGTTGGAACACCTCAAGAAACGGATAGATTTTGATTTGGGCATTGGGGTTAGGGAAGAGGTGACAGGTGACAGGTAACAGGGAATAATCTGTACCCTCTAACCTGTACCCTATTCCCTTCCCCAATCCCTAGCGATCGCATCTGTCAAATCAGATCACTCGTACTCATCACGTATAATGGTCAAACCTAAAGCTTTGTAAGCACTCAGCATATTATTAGATACTGTTGGTGCTGTTACTAGGTAAGTCAGGGCATGAATAGACTCCACGAGATAAGGAGCAGCCGTATCTAATTTTTCTGCTGTCACTAATCCTACTACTTCAGCCGAGCCTGCAATCATGGCTCGTTTGACATGGGCTTCGTCTAGGTTAGGTACGCTAATCCCAACTTCTGGATGCAAACTGCAAACTCCCAACATGCACAAATCTGCACGAATCATCCGTAATGTCTCAATGGTGACAGTACCAACGTTCACCAAGGCTTTTTTGTAGAGTTGTCCACCTAACATCACAACCTCTATATGGGGATGTTCTGCTAAAGCAACTGCTATTGGCGGACTATTTGTGATCACTGTTGCGTGCAAATCTAGAGGCAAATGACGGGTTACTTGGAGAGTTGTTGTACCTCCATCTAAAATCACCACCTGTCCTGTACAAACTAATTTTGCTGCTGTCCGAGCGATCGCTTCCTTTTCTTTTGGCGCTTGCTTTTGGCGATCGGCATAACTAGCGGTGGCTGGAGATTTAAGGAGCGCTCCCCCATGAACGCGTTGCAATAGTCCAGTTTCTGCCAGTTCTCGCAAATCCCGGCGAATCGTATCCTCAGAAACTTTCAGAACAGCACTAAGTTCTGTCGAAAGTACCTTTTTATCACGACGCAGAATTTCTAAGATGAATTGTCGTCGTTCAGCAGTTAGCATAATTAATTTTCCTGAAAATGCGTTTTTGGACTTGAAATTGCATGTTTGTGAGTTTATACTTATTGATATGCAAGTTTTTGTACGGTAATCCGTAACTTCAATTGAATTCAAGCACATTCATGCACAATTGAATGTATTGATTTTGGCATTTGATGAAATCACATGGTTCCACAACGGTTCCGAGTGGTTAACTTGAGCTTGGATAATTGTTGCCCAGTGGGGGTTTTAACAATTTTTTTTGTAGTGCGATCGCGCATTCGGTCTGTTCAAATTGTTTTTTATTCAATCAATAAACCATGACTACTATTAATACCCAATTTCCGATCGATCTCGGTGCTTACAAACTTTTAGCGCTCAATCCCGCAAATTCCAGCCTCACCGGTGAACAGCGAGAGACTCTAAAAGCGAATATTCAACTTTGCCGGGATGCGATCGTCTTTTTTACAGCGACTGGCGCTGCTAGCGGAGTCGGCGGTCATACTGGCGGGCCTTATGATACAGTGCCAGAGGTAATGATTCTTGATGCCTTTTTCCGGGGAGCATCGGAGCAATTTGTACCGATTTTCTTTGATGAAGCAGGACATCGAGTTGCCACTCAATATCTGATGGCAACATTGCATGGTGATTTACCTGCCGAGCAACTTTTACGTTATCGGCAAGCACATTCCAATTTACCGGGACACCCGGAACTAAAACTAACTCCTGGTGTGAAATTTAGTTCTGGCCGCCTGGGTCATATTTGGCCTTACATCAATGGTGTGGCAATGGCGAATCCAGGCAAGGCTGTTTTCTGTCTCGGTTCTGATGGTTCGCAGCAAGAAGGTAACGATGCTGAAGCTGCTCGCTTGGCTGTTGCTCAACATCTTAACGTCAAGCTGATAATTGATGACAATGATGTCACGATCGCTGGACATCCTTCTAAATATTTACCTGGTTTTAGTGTTGCCAAAACCTTAGAAGGTCACGGGTTGAAAGTACTTCAGGGAGACGGCGAAGACTTAGACGATTTATACCATCGTATTTGCGAAGCTGTAAATACTCCCGGAGCGATCGCTATTATCAATAAACGCCCGATGTGTCCTGGTATTGAAGGTTTAGAAGGCTCCACTCATGGTCATGATGTAATTCCTGTAGATTTAGCAGTTAAGTATCTAGAATCTCGCGGACAAACTGCGGCTGTCGAATACCTTAAAAGTATTGAGAAACCGAAACAAACATATACATTTCTGGGTTCCAGCGACAAATGGGGCGCTAACCGTAATGTGTTTGGTGAAGCCGTGGTGGGTGTCCTCAGTCGCATGAGCGAGGCGGAGCGTAAAGAAAAAGTCATGGTCATTGATAGCGATCTAGAAGGCTCCTGCGGTTTGAAGAAAATTCATGAAACATACCCAGAAATATTTATTTCCTCCGGCATCATGGAACGGAGCAACTTCTCTGCTGCGGCTGGATTCGGGATGGACGAGGGCAAGCAAGGTATTTTTGCGACCTTCAGCGCCTTCTTAGAAATGTGTATCTCAGAAATCACGATGGCACGGCTGAACTATTCCAATGTTCTATGTCATTTTTCCCATGCGGGTATAGATGACATGGCAGATAACAGCTGCCACTTTGGTATAAATAATATGTTTGCCGACAATGGCTTGGATGATGGCTACCCAACACAGTTGTACTTCCCGGCAGATAATAATCAAATGACAGCTTGTGTAGAAGCTGTGTTTTTTGAGCCGGGACTGCGGTTTATTTTCTCCACCCGTTCCAAAGTGCCCAATATTCAGGACAGCAACGGCAATGACTTCTTTGGAAGTGGCTACAAATTTGTTCCTGGTAAAGATGAAGTTATACGAGAAGGGACGCAAGGCTACATTATCAGTTTTGGCGATGCTCTCTACCGTGCCGTTGATGCTGTAGAGCGTCTGAAACAAGAAGGGCTAGACGTTGGTTTGATTAACAAAACAACTTTAAACACCATTGATGAAGAAATGATTACCAAAGTTGGTAATGCTCCTTTTGTGCTTGTAGTAGAAGCCTTCAACCGTCGCACTGGCTTAGGTAGTCGTTTCGGCTCTTGGCTACTAGAGCGGGGGTTGACTCCCAAATATGCCCATCTTGGAACTTATAAAGAAGGTTGCGGCGGTTTGTGGGAACAGTACCCATATCAAGGTATCGATCCAGTCGGCATCATCAACAAGGTGAAGGAGTTAGTTGGAGGAAAGTAATTCATTTATTAGGGCATAGCGCATAGCAGGGGAGCAGGGAAGAAGTGGCAGTAAGTTTTTCCCTTCTGCCCCTCTGCCCCTCTGCCCCTCCGCACCTCTGCCTCTTTTCCATGCCCAATTCCCAATTTTTATTTAGTTTTGGGTAAAGGTTGACCAAACTCGATTACCTGGGGTTCGGGATCGTTGGGGATTGTTGGAACTGGAAATTCCGACATCCCGAATGGAGGAATGTTATTTAAATTGCCGGGTTGATTTGGGAAAGAAGGAGGGGGAAGACTCAAAGCAGGTTGTTGAGAGGATGTATTTGGAGTTAAAGGGGGTACGGTGACAAAAGGTTGCCCTGAGTTAGTAGTAATTGTTGAGGGCAGTTCATTGGATGGAGGTGGAGCTGTGAGTGAGGGGGATTGTGGGTTAGTAGTTAAGGGTAGTTTACTAGGCGGCTTTTGGAGTGTTTGAGGCTGTTTCTTGGCTGAAGGAGGGGAATTTCCTGATTTGACGGCAGTAGTTTTACCAGAAATAACCGGACGTAATACCCAGCGAGTGGAGTTTTTTCGAGAAACGGGTTGCAGTTGTACCTTTTTGGGATTAAAAACAGTCCCTGCTGCTAAATCTAGGACAATACGTGTATCATTTGCGTTGAGTTGAGAAATGCGAATGCTTTTGATTGCTCCAGAATAATTTTGTTGCGTGGTAACTTTGCCCAACTTAGTATTCGGTAAATCTACAACCAAACGAGAGGGTTGGGCTAAGTAGAAATAACGAGGGGTTGTGCCTGCTGAAAGAGTGATTTCGAGTTGCTGTGTCTTGGGAGAAAAACGCCAATTATTTAGCTTTGCCCCTGGTGTAGCAGCAGTAGTGAAAGTTTCGAGGGCGATCGCTGCATAAAAACTTAATATACTGATGCTAAATAACTGCTTGCCCCATTGGTAAGATTGCTTAGTTTTTAGTACCTGATCCATTATTTTTATTTGCTCCATAAAACCCATACAATGCACTTACATTGCTGTTTACTTCGCGCTTCCAATCCCGTAGACGCGATTCATCGCGTCTCTACCAATCCCCCAATTCAATTAGCTTTTTGAGGCACAGCAGTAAATTTCAGAGTTTGTGGAATACCATTTACGGTTAATTGACCTGTCATATTACCTTTATCCACAAGTTGCATTTGAATTGTGACTGAGGTTAGAGGATCGTTTTGGGGGTAAGGAATATTACAAAGGATTGATTTACCAACTTTCCCAGATAAATTTAATTGTTGATTTCTGAAGATGCCTGCCAGAGAGTGCTTTTCGTCAGTGTCGGTGTTAGCGTTTGCCGGTAATACAGAGGCATTTAAGTAAATACCTGACTGCTGAATGTTTAACGTCAGAGTATCCGATTTTTCACAGTTAGGCAAATTCTCCGCTAGGGTTAGACGATAGCGACCGTTAACTGGCGGAGGAGCCTTGAGATTGTTTTCTCCGTAAGCACTGACAGTTTTAAACAACAGTAGCACTGAAATTATCGCTACTCCGTAAAAACTTAAAGATTTGAAGTTGAAATGATTCATGTTCTCAACTCCTAAGTGTTGGCTCTTGACTGCTAACATCAGGAAGCATGGAAGCCAGATGAGCGGTGACTTGACTGTAACGGCGAGCGATCAGCAGGGAAGAAGAACATTGAATGGCTAGTTGATCTGTATATCTTCCCAAGGTTTGACGCTCGATACCCCAAGTGCGGCTAGTGCCTGCAATTGTTAGGTCTACATTTTTTGAGGCTTCGACTACAGCTTGGATTGGATCTGGAGCTTGGACAATTTTGATTTCGATGCGATCGCGTACACTAGTCGGTAATTGCTCCATCATCGTATTTAACTCATAACTCAATTCATCCTTAAGCTGATTTTCGGGTACAACCTGCAAAACCTGTAATATACAAGTCTCTCGGTTAATTAGCAGTCTCAGAGCTATTATTAGCGCTAAATCATCATGAATATTTGCCGAATAAGGCACTAACAAGCTTTCTAAGCGATCGCTTCCTCTATCCACAAACACTGCAACATCAACTGGCGCAGTAGTGAGCATTTGACCAACTCTTCCACCTAAGCGGTTGCTACTAAAAGCTGGGCGATGCCATCCCACAAGAATTAAATCAACTTGTTTGAGTGCGGCAATCTGTGCAGTTTCCCGTGCAACATTACTAGATATGCGAATAATGGGATGCACATGAGAGCGTGTTTCTACTGGTTCGAGAGTATTAATCAATTCTTCTAGCTGCTGGCGGCGCTGGGCAATTAATCGGTCTGCTTCAACTGGCGTACTTTCAAAGGCATAATCTTCTTCAAATTCAATCAGGCTCAGAGGGTTTACAACAGCCGGAGATCGGGAGTTGAGGGCAATGTTTGCTGCTAACTGTAGCAAGCCTTTTTGGGTACTGGGATTAGCCACGGGCACCAAAATTCGGTAGGGACGAATGTAAGTTTCGGCATCAGTAGCGCTTGCAGCTGTTTGTGCTTCTAACTCTGGTTCCACCACATCTAACCTGATCAGCTTTTTAGGATATGTCCATTCCAGCAGTGGCGAGGTCATGAAGGTAGTTACCAATGCCATAATTACCAGCATGGTAAATATTAAGGGGGAAATTACCCCTAACTCTAAACCAATGTTTAGCACTATCAGTTCGGTTAAGCCGCGAGTATTCATTAACCAACCAAGTGCCGAGGCTTCCCGTTTACTAATGCCACTGACACGAGCTGCTACATAAGTACCAACATACTTGCCTGCGATCGCTACAGCTAAAACCAACCCACACAAAAGCCACAATTCGGGACGGTTGAGCAAACCAATCTGCGTTTTTAAACCACTGTAGGCAAAAAATATGGGCAGCAAGAAAATTAGGACAAAATCTTCCGTTTTCACTGCCAATTCCCTGACTAAATCTTCATTTTTGGGCATGGCTGCTCCCAGCAAAAATGCTCCAAAAATTAAGTGAATCCCAATTAGTTCAGTGATTAATGCTGACGCAACCACGCCCATATAAATCCCAGCTAGCAGCAATTGGCTGAGTCGTCCCGCACGGAGGTAGTGTTTGGCAAGGCGTTGCAGGAACCAACGACCGGCTGTCAACATCAAGCCGATGTAAACTATGCTGGCGATAATTGTGGGTATAGCACCAGCAAAGTCACCAGTTCGCGCAACTGCGATCGCTACTGCCAACAGACACCAAGCTGTGACATCATCCACTGCTGCACAAGTTAACGCCAACGTTCCTAAACGCGTTCCTTGTAAATTGTTTTCAGTAATGATTCTCGCCAACACTGGGAAGGCAGTAATCGACATCGCCGCTCCCAAAAATAAAGCAAAGGCGGTGAATGATACACTTGCATTAGAAACTAGGGGATAAAGTATCACCGCTAGCAATGTTCCTAGAGAGAACGGCACCAAAATGCTGACATGAGAAGTTAAAACTGCTACTTCTAATTGTCCGCCGAGGTATTTGGGATTTAGTTCTAACCCAATCAGAAACATGAAAAATATTAATCCCACCTGAGACAAAACATTCAGAAAAGGAAAAGTTTCTGGTGGAAACAAGCTAACTGCTAGATGGGGAGCAACTAAACCAAACAAAGATGGGCCGAGCATAATTCCGGCGACAATTTCACCAATGACTAGCGGTTGCTTAATAGAACGAAATGCTAGCCCTACTAGCCGTGAAAGCCCAATAACAATCAGCACCTCAACCAGAACGAGAATAACTATGTGCATGGTTTCCTCAAAATTAACTATCTGGTTTCCCTAAGATAATTCTTTAAAAGACTGCAAAATGTCAAGCTTGTTAGATACAACTAAGAGTAATTTGTGCTTCGTTGTTATATTAATTATTGTTACGATTTAGTTGCAACCGTGAAACATGAATTCTGATGATTTAAGGAGCTATATCTCGAAGAACTTCCGAATTAACGATAGCAATAAAGCGAGTTAATAGGGAGTCAGTTTGTAGTATTACTTAATCGCCACTACAAATAAATTAGCAGTCAAAGAAGAGAAATTTACCCAATTACTAGTAGTCTGTAAAATTTCAATTCCCAGGTAATTAAGTTCGTAGTAAGGACTTTAGTCCTTAATTTGCTCAGTCATAAAGTACTTACTACAAACCCTCAAAACTAGCTTGGTCATTGTACTAGATACTTAATTAATCTGATATTTAATTTTGCTTAAGTAGAAGATTTATCATAGCTTGTACCGTGCAATAAGAAGGCAATCAGTGGTGATGCCATCAGGGTAGTAATGACTGCCATAATAACCATTATAGTGAATAAAGTTGGGGTAATGATACCTTGTTCCAGACCAATATTGAGGATGATTAACTCCATCAAACCACGCGCATTCATCAGAGCGCCGATAGTTGCAGATTCGCGCCAATTTTCTCCCGCTAATTTTGCAGCCAACATACAAGCAACACCTTTACCGAGAATTGCGATCGCAATAATTAATAGCGTCACTCCCCATAAAGTAGGTGTGTTTACCAATCCAATTTGAGTGTTTAGTCCAGAGAAGACAAAAAATATTGGTAACAAAAAAGAAGTAGTTAAAAACTCTGTATATTGGCGAATTTGTTGGGCGAATTCTCCCCGTGGTGTCACTGCTCCCAACACAAAAGCACCGAATATTGCATAGATACCTGTAACATCGGTAAACCATGCACAAAACATCAAAATTATCAACATTAAAGTCAGAGTTTGTCTGTTCACACCTTCGCGTTTTGTCATGCGTGTAAACGCTTTCAGTAGAGGTTGTCCGAGAAAAATCGCAAATAGTACATAGCAAATGCCACCACCAATTGCTAATATGGCTATGCTTAGAGAATTTTTCACGCTAGCCAGCACAATCGCTAGCAAACACCAAGCAACTGCATCATCTACCGATGCTGCACCTAAAGCCAAAGTACCGAAGCGAGTTTGTGCAAGACCGCGTTCGTAAAGAATACGAGCTAACATTGGAAAAGCTGTAATAGTCATCGACGCACCCAGATACAAAGCAGCTGACCAAGGCATAACTTTTGGTTGAAAGAAATCGCCATTGTGATAAAACCAAAAAGATGCGATCGCTCCTAAAATAAAAGGAGTGATAATCCCAGCCGCAGATAGCAAACTTGCACTTTTAATATGATGCTTTAAGAGTTTGGTATTAAACTCTAAACCAATCAAAAACATATAAATTGCCAACCCAATCTGGCTGATAGCATATAAAATCGACATCGATGGATTGGGTATTTTGAGTCCGACAGCAGTGATGATGGGAAGCTTAGGAAATAGCCATTGCTGAAAATCTGGTGCAATCAATCCTAGAAGTGATGGCCCTAGCATTACACCTGCGATCATTTCGCAAACAACATCGGTTTGACCAAGATAGCGGCGTCCTATAATCGTGACAATGCGACAAGTGGTTAAAATAACTGTGAGTTGCAGAAATAGCTGAATAACCAGATCAAAATTTGACATTGCACTTCCTTAATTTATGTCTCTGCATTGAAGAATCTCCCTAGACTCTAAAGTTTGTCCTGTTTTACTCATATATGATTACTACATCAGCACAAATGCCAATTTTGTAAACATAAGATAGCTGTTTGTAATTTGATGAGATACAACAAGCAATACGTTGCTTTGGTTTCCAAAGTCATATTGTTCTTAATAACGCACACAACTGTACGTCAATACAACATATTGCATCCAAACTAAAACCGCCATATATAGCAGTCCGAAATCATTCGTGAAAATTATTATATCTCTCTTTCTTCTTTCTTTCCTTTGCGTCCTTCTCTGACGAGACGCTGCGCGTTGGCAGAGCCTCTCGCAGAGAAGGCGTCCTTGGCGGTTCGTTTCCTAATCTATATTTTTCACAACTCAAATAGGATTGCTATATGATTTTTATGATTTGTTAATTTGCGATTTATAGCCCAATACGCTTGGGTGAAGCAAAGCGCAATCCAACAAAGCTATGAAAATGTTGGGTTTCGTTCCTCAACCCAACCTACACAACTTAAGGTTTTTGGCGCTAACCCAAGCGTATTGATTTATAGCTTTTTTTATCTGTTTGAGACACAATCGACTGTAAAGACGTACATTTGTGCGTCCCTACCCTACGGTTGAATAGCCTGAAAATTACTGTAATTTTTAATTAAATTAGTTCGAGAATTTGAAATTTTACAACCACTCACCGCCCCGGAAACGCCAACGAGGGAAGATAATTCGCATCAAGCTTTGGGAACTAATAAAAACTGCTAGCCACACGATGCTATAGTGCAATAAAAAAGCTCCTGGCGAAAGTTCTTCCTTCGGTAAAGGTATTGGCAAGAAGCCAAATAGCTTAACTCCACAAAATATAAATATTAATTCCCATATACCAGCAAAGAGTTGATAAGCTGCGGGCCAATCTCTATCCCAGCGAGATTTTTGTAGATAGTCATAAAGTATATCCCAACCTAAGCCAAAAATGGCGACATAAGCAAGTATCCAAAAATAAACCGAGTTAGCACCAGGGCCAATCCAACCCATTCCAAATGGCAAAGATACGAGTACGCCGACAGTTGCCAGTAATAATAATCGAGTTTGCCAGCGACCAAATAAAGTTGGTGTCATAGGAGTGCTGAGTTAGGAGTTAGGAGTTAGGAGTTAGGAGTAATGAATAATATAGAGAAATTAGAGTTTTTATAGATAGATTTTGACTCGCTTCATTAAAAAATTAGGAAGATTGTGGTGCTTTTTGCGAGGATGGCAAATACGAGAATATCGGCTAGCCCCAAAGCACCAACACATCTATATTATTAGGATGGTTTTAGGTGATAATCAAATTTAGAATGGTAAGCTGCATTGGCAAAGTCCATTGTTCGCGTAGCGTCTCGTAGAGAAGGTATGGCATCCCAATTGATTACATCTTCTAACAAAGCTTGATAACCTAGTGTATTGGGATGGAGTCCATCTTCACTAAAGCGTTTTAGCCGCCAACTCTCACCGCGTTCCATCCATTGCTCAAAAATATCCAAATAGGGAATCTGCCGTTTGCTGCAAGCAATTCGAGTTGCTTCTTTGTAGCGGTACTGGTCGGCATGATTATAGTAAAAACAATCCAAAAACGGCATCTTGGCTTCATCCACTGGCACCATGCCCACGAATAACACAGGACAAAGTTGCTGTGCTAAATCTAGCAGAGACGCAATTTCTTTTTCAAACAATGTAAAATCTGTGTAACTTCGACCATCGGGACGCGCCAACCGGGCTGAGTCATTTACGCCTACGGATAAAATAATCAAATCGGGAACACGATTTCGCAGTTCACCCCGGTGGCGGAATTCAACTTCCAGTCTTTGGGCTACTTGTTGCGTGCGATCGCCTCTTACCCCTAAATTATAAAGAATATGACCGGCGCTATCCGGTAACATCCACCATCGCCGTAGTTGCTCAATCCAGCCTCCTTTTTCCGGGTCGCCGAATCCATAAATTAAGCTGTCCCCCAGTGCGACAATCTTCATAGGCTGAAAGTGATTTGGTGGTACAGACAGCTGCATTGAGGAAGAAGCGAGAAATGTGTGCATTTAACAACTATATTTTATATATTTACAAGATTCTATACATTTCTATACCATAGATGGCTATCTTTAATGTTCAAGTATCTATGGAGTTTTTACTTGTTGATATAGTTGTAAGGTTAATATTGCCGCAGTTGAGCCTCTGTACGATGAGCTACGCCTACGCAGTTTAACAATCAGCATGAAAATTGAACCGCAGAGGCGCAGAGGACACAGAGGAAGAGAAAAGAGGGAGATTCCCTCAAAATTTTCGCCTTTGTGTCATAAATCCAAAGGGTGAAAATTTTATTTTTGGGATGTAGGGAATTCTGCTGGGCAATTCCACGGACATGATATACAGCAGAATTCAGGAGTCAGAATGGGCTGCGCCCCGCTGCGCTAACAGAATTCAAAAGTAAAACAAGCTTTATACCTAACTTTCAGACTAGCTTGTGTATTTCATCAACTTGAAATGCGCTGTCAGTCCTCATCTACAGACGGATAAGTAGTGCAGGTACATCAATCGCTAAAAGTAAACACTGACTTACCAATGGGTTTGTCAAAAAAGTTGACACAAGTAGTTGTTATGTAATACAGTATATTACATAAGTAATGAGTTAGATTAAAAAGACTTCTTCGCCACTAGAGTGGAAATAAAATTACCATTTGTATGCAATTAGTTGATATTACAAGAAAAAATTTTCAAAACTTCCTACTTAACACAAAATAACTTAATTAACGCTGCATAACCGATAAATATGGTTTTTGACTATTTTAAAAGCAACGAAGGCACTCCTACAAATAATACTCGGCAAAGCTTAATTGCTTGTGGTTGGCGACCGTTTAATCGAGAGTTAGACTGGGGATTTTTATGGCAACTGTTGTACAGTGACTCCCGCGAATTAAGTCAAAAAAGTTTGAATTTAGCAAGTAATTTTGCTGATGTTTTAGGACGAAATAATTATGCTTGGTGGGCTAATTTATTAAGTGTTGTATCTGACAATACTCGCTACGAAGTTGAAAAGTTTTGGAATTACATCACGCCAGATCCTCAATCACCAGATCATCGCTACAAAGATGTTTTGAGTACGGAAACGCCCATCGTCCAATTTGTCAGTCGTAGTAGTATTCCTATTGATTATGTTCTTAATCGACTGCAAGAAATTACTGTACTGCGAGTTTTAGGCGTGTTGGGTAATCCTGATATTATTACCCAGTATTACTCAGAAAGAGATTTTTACTTTCCTATAGATAAATTTGTTAGCTGGGAACGCTTAGACGTTATTAATACTGTTTACGCTTACTGGTCTAAGTATGACATTTGGTTGCAAATTGAACCCTACGATCGCGGGCGACGAGAATATAGTTTAATGGCAAAAAATCTCGCGCCACTAATTAACAAAGCAACTTACGACTTAGCAGTGATGCTGAGTGGATATCAAAGTCTTGTAGGCAAAGTTCATAGTCAATTTAACATCCGGACATTTCCCGCAGATATCCAAAACTTTACTGATTCTGTACAGCAAGCGATTCTCAATCAAAACCAGTTAGCGGTTGTTGTACATGGACAACCAGGTACTGGTAAAACAGTGTGGACACAGGCAGTAGCAAAAGAAATTCTTGTACCTTTAGGGTATGTAATTTTTATTTTAGATCATGATGCGATCGCTAATTTTGTCCCCCCGACTTACATAGAGCGTATTTGTATCGTTATTAACGAAGCTGATAATCTAGCGCAAAATCGTGCTTCGGAGGTAGCGCAATACAATAACAAAACCGAACACATTTTGAGCTTGCTGGATGGCACTTTGTATCAGAGTGTAATTGATGACTCTGGTATTCAAATGCAGCAACGGTTAGTTATTTTGATGACTTGTAACACTACTGAAAGATTAGATCCAGCCATGTTACGTAAAGGTAGAGTGGATTTAATATATGAGTTTACACAACTATTTGTTTGAAATCTACTTTCACCACAGTTTCACCTGTTTTTGCGATATAAGCTGATGCTCTTTGCGCCAAGCTTGGGGAGGTAAACCGTGATGTTGGCGAAACTGGCGGGAGAAATGAGACACATCCTGATAGCCCAATGCTTTCGCTATCTTCTCGACTGTCTGATTATTATTTTGGAGTAAAAAACAAGCTTCCGCCATCCGGCGTTTGACAATCCAGCAGTTTACAGTCTCTCCACTTGTCTCCTTTACTCGGTTAGTTAAGTAAGCCGATGAGTAACCAACAGCAACAGCCACATCACACAAAGTAATTCCTTGATGATAATGAGCTTCGATAAAGTCGAAAACTTCTTTTAATTGCGGAATGCAGGGAAAGATTGACTTAGGACGAATGTTGACTTCTTTATCAGAGGCGACGGCAACACTGGAAGCGATCGCTGTAGTATCATCTGTAAATGCTGATGATTTTGGAGCTTTCTCGAATTTCATCGCACACCAGTACTGGAGATTCGCTTGCTTTTCCAAGCGAGTAGCGATCGCTCTGAGCAATTCCTCTAGTGTCGAAGGTTTGGTAAGATAATCATCTGCTCCCAATTCCATAGCTTTGCGAACATCTGCTTTAGTACTACTGCCAGTCAGAAAAATGAAAGGAATAATTGCTGTCAGAGGATCTTGGCGTAGGGTATTTAAAACGCTATAACCATCCATATCGGGCATTGTAATATCGCAAATCACCAAGTCGGGTACATCCTTTTGTGCTTGTTGGATACCAACACGACCGTTTTGAGCGCCTATCATATCAAAACCTTTAGCCTCAAGACCCTTTAAATAGAGATTGCGGGTAACGCTATCATCTTCAATGACGAGAATTTTCTTTGATGATTCGTACATGATTTTCTATTACTATAAATGTGAAAGAAGGTACTTACTAGACTCTTTGGAGAGTATCTAAATAGCAATGAAATTAATTAACTCGTTCCGAGAGTTATGATTGTTAAGTTTTTAATTAACAACTATCTTCATTTCAACACTCATAACTCGGAACAAGTAAACTCTGATTTGATTAATGGCAGTATTACAGTAAACGTAGTGCCAACATCAACTTCACTTTCTACAGAAACTTGACCATGATGTAAATCTACAAGGGTTTTAAGAATCGATAGTCCTAGTCCAGTACCAGGTATATGATCGATATTGCTACCACGGTAAAATGGCTCAAATATTCGTTGTTGATCTACTACTGAAATACCGATACCTCTATCTTTTACTTGGAAAATTAATTTTTCATTTTGGCAAGATAGTTCTAAATTAATTGCCTGATTTGAGAGAGAATATTTAATCGCGTTATCAAGTAAATTCTTCAAAATCGGCTCTAACAGTTTTCTATCTATATAGGCTGTTAGAGAGTTATCTTGACTTACCAAATTGATGGGGTTTTGGCTCAGATTCATCTGCATTTGTGCAACTAAATCCTGACAAAACTGAACTAATTCAAGCGGTTTTGGTTCAAAGTTTAATTTTGCTGATTCTGCTTTAGAGAAAAACAAAATATCATCCAACATCAGGCTCAGTTGTTCGGTGGCTTTTTGAATGTGATCGAGTAATGGCTGGATTTTCTTCTGTGTACGTTTGTCTACTTCTTCTTTAAGTAAACTATTAGAAAATGAAACAATATTCAGTGGGGTTCGGAATTGATGGCAAACCATAGCAAGAAAACGCGCTCTAAGTTCGCTAAGTTGTTTGGCTTGTTCTAAAGCTTGGTTAAGACCTAATTCTGCATATTTGTAATCGGTAATATCGATACCTGCAATCAGTTCGACTGGGTTTCCCCCAAAATCCGGCCCTCCATCAAGCTTGGCAACTGCACAAGCTAGCCAGCGCTCCGTGCCGTTTTTTGTTAAAATATTCATCTCCTGGTATTCAAAGTTAGTTGCTTCATCCTGCTTACGTACTTGCCTGCGTTTTTTGCTTTTAATCAGCCGACGAAGATCAAAACCTGTTAGCAGTTCCTCTTTTGTGTAGCCAGTGAGTTGCTCTACTGCCGGATTTATATAGCAAAGCCGCGTACCTTGAATCAGAAAAGTGCCGGCATCTGTCGTTTCGGCTATTGTCCGAAATCTAGTTGCGTTCAGTCGTAATGCTTCTTCAGTCTGTTTCGATTCAGTAATATCCCAAATACTCCATACTCTCCCAATAATTTTGCCCTCAAGCAACTGAGGTTTAGAGTAATGTGCAAAAACTCTTCCATCTTTCAACTCCAGAATATCGTAGCTCTCGAAATCAGATTGGCTAGACACTTCCCAAATCAGCCGACTAAAGGCTTGTGGATCTTTAAGTTGGTTCTCAAAAAAGGCTTTGCATTGAGGACATTTCTTAGATAGTATTAGGGACTCTGGAATCTGCCACATATCCACAAATTTCTGATTCAAGCTTAGAATATCTCCCTCAAAGTTAACTGCAACAATACCAATGGCAGTAGACTCAAGAGTAGAACGAAGTAAAGAAAGAGATGTTTCTAGTTCTACTTCTTTTGCCTTGACTTGAGAAAATTCTTGTTGCAAATTATCTTTGGCATCTCTTAATCCATCAGTCCACTTTTGTACGCTTAATTCTACTATTTCATCAGTTTTCTCACGAGCAAAGGCACAGCCAAATTCCATATCTTGGTGTTTTACATAGTTCATGGATATTTCTACCAGAAATATCCGACCTCCTTTTGTTCGATAGCGAGATTTAAAGGTAAGGGAACCCTGTGAGCTAATATCTGACCAATTATGCAGCGAAAAATCTACATCTATATCATGCAGACTCATAGAAAGTAATTCCTCACGGGAATACTCAGTCATCAGACAAGTGGCATCGTTAACGTAAAGAAACTGCGCGTTTGCTCCTAAACAGAAGGCAGCATCTACAGCGTGATTTATTAGAAAGTGAGCAAACTTCATCTCTATTTCTGGTTGTAGTGCCCATTGATTGTTTGATCTAGCTAGTGTATATTCGCCAGAATTCATATTCATACTTCCTCCTGGTAATCAATCAGCACCATTCCCATTAATGAGTTAATAGTCATAACTTACTAAAATCTTTGGTGTACTGTTCGGCTGTGAAAAAATAAAATTTGTTAGGATATTAAAAATATTACTAATTACCTTAACAAAACTTATCATACCAATAAAATGTAAATTATTGAATCAAATATTCCTAAAAAAACTAAATATTTTCAAAAATTCTTCTTGACTTAAACAGCTTTTTCTAGCAGCACAAGATTTAGGCAAATCAAATCTAGATTAGCCAATCAATCTTATTAGATAAGAGTTCAAAACTCTTAATCTATAAGTAGAAAAGATATTTTCAATTTAAACTCGTTCTGCACCAGAACTAATTCATAGACATCTCCACAAATTAATTATGCGTTATCAATAACTCTTGTAGAGACGTAGCAATACTACGTCTCTACAAGAGTTCATCAACCTAAGATTCCTGGGTTTCCACTGGGGAAAGGTTAAAGGATAAAAATTTTTATCCTTTAACATTTTCCCTACCAAGGACTTTGGCGAACTACTTGTGTAGAGTCGTTTGATTTTCAACATAAATGAATTTGCAGTGCTGAACCTGGCTTAAATGAATAAACTTCAACTCATCAACTCATTTTCTTAATTTATCTTAACTTACTCTCTCAGGGATTTAACTATAGAAGAATATGCTTAGTCATCCGTCGCAAGAAGTACATTTGTATTAAAATAATATGTATATTTTTACGTATAGGATTGTGTTTGTTTTATCTCAAGAAACACTGCATTTGTATACTAAGTATATGTTTGTATATGTATATTTTAAAACATATTTTAAAGCATTTACATACTAAATACTTTGTCATCCCTCAAAAGAACTATAAAAAGTTGAAAAATGATGTCTTTATCGTTACAAATAATTGACTCAAAAAGTTTTTCTTGGCAATATAAAGACCGCTAAATCTCCTCATGCTTAAATTTGGATAAAAAATTGTGTAAGTTCTAAAGCGAAAGAATTGACACCTACATCAAAAGATTTCCTATTGTAAATTTATTAATGTACCGTTCGTGCGAGCGCAGAATATCAATCTTTCAGGTGACTAAGTTGCAAATGTCACAATCACAATTAAAGCGAAAGAATTGACATCTATACCAAAAGATTTTTCATTGTAAATTAGGTTTTCATTGTAGTGGATAAGAACCTCACCAAGGGTTTATTGAGTAGATCGGTGCTATTAAAGCTAGCTATATGAAGTTTTCTAAAGATTCTGAGACACGCTTAACTTCGGGTTAATTGCTAGTTTATATATCTTTACACCATTTAGTTTTTCCCCGCTAATCTACTTAAATACTGTAGTCACCACCATAGAAGCGAAAAATTTGACACCCCCATCAAAAGATTTTTGATTGCACGACAGTCTTCATCTCCTTTATTCTGGTGACAAGAAGCACAGCCTCAACTGTTGTATGCTTTCGGTAAAAATTTTTGGTACTGCGCTCACAAGCATCAATCAGCAGCGATCAGCCATTTCTATTCTTGACCAAGCTAGATCATCGCTGCAAGAAACAACAGAGTTGTTTGTAATAAATATTTCTAGCGCTGTGATTGTAAACTAAAAAGCCTTTGTGTAACTTTTTGTAATTACGTGAAACTAATGAGTCAAAACTATACTGGTTCAAATCCTCTCATCACCACTGAGCCATACAAGGAACTTCCAGCAAACAGATATGTAGAATCTGTGTCTGACTCCCGTCAGCTTGATGAATCGGAGAATAATGGGGGAATTCAGCCTTTTTTAAACGATGAAATAGCTCCAACACTCTCAGTTGCCGATGCGATCGCTCAAATGTTGGAAAATTTGGGAGTAAACTACGCTTTTGGTGTCGCTGGTGGTGCAATGGCCAGCCTTTGGGGTGCGCTATCCAATAGCAGCATCGAGGTGTTGAACTTCCGCCATGAAGCCGGAGCAGCATTTGCCGCCACCGAAGCATACTTTGCCAATAATCACCCAACTGTAGTTTTTACTACAGCCGGTCCGGGGATCACTAACGCCCTCACTGGGTTGTTTGCAGCTCGTGGTGAAGGTGCAAAGGTGATTTTACTGTCAGCTTGCACCTCAGCACCGCAGCGTGGACGTTGGGCAATTCAAGAAACTAGCACTTACACGTTGCCAAGTGGGGGAATTTTTACCCCAGGAGCGCTATTCAACTATGCAATCACGATTGAATCTGCGGCTCAACTACCGCAGATTTTCCGCAAACTTGCTTTAGCTATGGCGCAACCAGGCGGATTTGTTGCCCATTTGAGCATTCCCACTGCTGTGCAGACAAGTTTAGTTGAGGATATATCCTTGCCTCAACTAGATGTTACTCCGTTTCCGATGACTGCTTCCAAAGAAGCGATCGCTAAATCTGTAGAGTTATTATCATCTGGCCCCTTTGCTATCTGGGTTGGTTTCGGTGCGCGTGACGCAGCAGAGGAAATCCTTGAACTCGCTGAAAAAACCGGAGCAGCCGTCATCTGCTCACCCCGTGGTAAAGGTATCTTCCCTGAAGATCATCCCCAGTTTGTGGGTGTCACAGGTTTAGGTGGACATGCTTCCGTCTTAACTTACATGGAAGAACAACCTCCACTACGCACACTCGTATTAGGAACCCGCCTTGGTGAACCGACTTCTTTTTGGAGTTCGGCGCTGGTTCCAAAAGGAGGTTTTGTCCATGTTGATATTGACCCGGAAGTGCCAGGTGTAGCCTATCCTCACGTTGAAACTTTTGGAGTTCGGTCTGACATCAAAGTTTTTGTGGAAGAGTTGTTGCAGCAATTACCAGATGCACCTGATTCCACAATGCCGCTACCTCGTCCAGAACACAAAGCAATTGAACCGGCATCAGACGTAGATTATCCAGTACGTCCAGAAGTATTGATGGCAGCAATTCAAAAGATCGTTGTTGAGGGTAGCGATGCTGTAGTGATGGCAGAGTGTGGTAACTCCTTTACTTGGTCAACTCATCTACTCCAATTTGCCGAAGCCAATCGTTACCGAGTCAGTACCGGAGTCGGCGCAATGGGTCACGCCGTCACTGGAGTATTGGGTGCAGCACTGGCAAGCAAAAGCAAGGCTGTAGGAATTGTCGGCGATGGAGCAATGCTGATGAATAACGAAATCAGTACAGCCGTGAAATACAAAATTCCTGCAATCTGGATTGTACTTAACGATGCGCGTTACAACATGTGCCATCAAGGGATGAAAATCTTGGGGTTAAAGGGCGCAGATGCAACACTTCCACCGACAAACTTCGCCATGATTGCTCGTGGGATGGGAGCAGAAGCGATCGTCGTTGTCAGAGAGTCGGATATTGAAGCCGCATTAGAACAAGCGATCGCATCAACTGTTCCCTTTTTAATCGATGTAGTGATTGACGCCGATCGACCAGCACCTTCTGGTGGACGTAATAAAAGTTTGGCAGCCCAAGGAATTAAATCAAGTGCTGCTAAAAATGCAGTCAAGCAAGTTTCATTCCCAATGGTTTGACTTTAAAACCTAGCAATTTCCTGCAATTTTTATAGATACTAAAACATCTCAACAAGTTGGACTTTACAATCCAGTTTGGATTAGTCAATTCAACAAAAGACAAAGGATAAATTTAGAAGCTGCAAAAACCTTATTCCAGCCAAAAACTATACCCAATCAACTGGAATTTTAAATTTTTGATTTTTAAACCCTAAAGTCTCTTCTTAACTCCATCTAATCTTAATCTTCGAGAGTTGTTTTGTGTCTATATATTTACATTTTGTAATGGTCATTACTTTCTCTAACCAATCCCAAACAATATCGAGAGGTCAAGATGCTGCTATTTGAAACTGTTAGAGAAATGGGTCACGAACAAGTTCTTTTTTGTCATGGTAAAAATCCCGAAATTAAGGCAATTATTGCCATCCATGACACAACCTTGGGCCCAGCGATGGGAGCTACAAGAATCTTGCCTTATATCAACGAAGAAGCTGCGTTAAAAGATGCACTTCGTCTAAGCCGTGGGATGACATATAAAGCCGCTTGTGCAAACATCCCGGCTGGTGGCGGAAAAGCAGTTATTATTGCTAATCCTGAAAATAAGACAGATGACCTGTTGAGAGCTTATGGGCGTTTTGTTGATAGCTTGAATGGGCGTTTTATTACCGGACAAGATGTCAACATTACGCCTGATGATGTGCGGACAATTAGTCAAGAAACGAAATATGTTGTTGGGGTATCAGAAAAATCTGGTGGACCTGCTCCCATAACATCACTAGGAGTTTTTCTCGGAATTCAAGCTGCTGTAGAATCTCGTTGGCAGAGCAAAAGACTTGATGGCATGAAAGTTGCAGTTCAAGGCTTAGGAAATGTTGGTAAAAATCTCTGTCGTCACTTACATGAGCATGATGTCCAGCTTTTTGTTAGTGATGTAGATCCAGTAAAAGCGGAAGAAGTGAAACGGCTTTTTGGTGCAACTGTTGTAGAACCAACTGAAATTTACTCACTTGATGTAGATATTTTCGCTCCTTGCGCTTTAGGAGGAATTCTTAATAGTCATACAATTCCTTTCCTGCAAGCCTCGATTATTGCTGGTGCAGCTAATAATCAATTAGAGAATGAGCAGCTACATAGTCAAATGCTTGCTAAAAAAGGGATTCTTTACAGCCCAGATTATGTAATTAATGCTGGAGGATTAATCAATGTTTACAACGAAATGATTGGTTATGACGAAGAAAAAGCTTTCAAACAAGTGCATAACATTTATGACACGCTATTAGCAATTTTTGAGATTGCGAAAGAGCAAGGAGTTACTACTAACGATGCTGCTAGACGATTAGCAGAAGACCGGATCAAGAACGGTAAGCGAAATCAGACTACAGCGATCGCAGCCTAATTATTATTATCTTCAGGAGTGAACAATGGAAAAAAATACCTTTGCTACATCAGCATATATTGCTACTTCACCAGAGAGCGCTTTTGACTACCTTTGTAGTTTAAAGAATTTGGATGAATGGACGCTTTACAGCCGGATGAAAGAGCAAATTGACGAAGATACTTGGCTGGGAACTGCGTCTGGTTATCACAAAAATCTCTATTATCATGTTAAAAAACTAGAAAATCCCCTTTTCTACGGCATTGAGTGGCACTGTGGATTAGAGTATCAGAAATATTTTCAGGTTTATCCTGTCTTGCTATTTCCCACCGACTATATCGAGCCGGGAACAGATGAAAAAGGTGTGTACTTTCACTGGTTGAGCTTTGTCGATCCCAAACGGCAGACTCAGATGATTATGCAGGGAATTCATACAGTACACACTTCTGAATGTCGTTCTCTCAAAGGTAATTTGGAACGCAAAGCTGGTCTAACTTCAGCAGCTAAAGGAAGCCACTTTATCGATACAGACACCATTTATATTGATGCCCCAATTGAAATCGGCATTGAATACTTAAAAGACTTAAAAAATGTAGATGAGTGGGCGCATTTGCTACGACCAAATGGTGATATTACTTCTGAATCAGGTGAATTCAAAGATGAATATGACCAAAAAGTAAAAGTTTCTGTGCGAGTTCATTCGTTGAGTAAATACTACTTGCTTGAACAAGAACATTTTTATCCAGATTACGAATATTATCAGCGTTCTGTAGCGTTGCTGATCCCAACTGCATACTCTTTTGCTGACCCAGAAGCCTCTGGTTTCATCCTACATCGAATTACATTCTGGAAAACAGATGGAACTGTAACCCACGGCAAACTTCAGATTGAAGATTATGGCGCTGAAAGCATGAACATCAAACGTTTACTCGAAGCCAAAGCTGGCAACCTCAAATCATTTGACCGAGGAATGAGCTATCTACCAAAAATTCAAGAGTCACTAGTTACCAACTAAAACCTCAGCGCTCCTCTGCGCTTCCCTTCTCTGCAAGACGCTTTGCGAATGCGCCCCTCTGCGTTTAAAATTCCCCCTCAATTCCTCAAGATTACCTGCATTGCAACACATGAAACACAAACAACTTACTATTACCATCCTCACCTTTTGTGTTGCCGCTTTTTCGGGAATGAAAGCTGCCTCAGCTGCATCCTTTTCAGTAATCGCCGACGGTCTATATAATGCCGGAGGACTAAGCTTTAGTCCTGATGGTAATCTCTATGTTACAGAGGCGGGAATCGGAGGAAGTGGCGGTTGTGTTCCACCAGCAAGCGGTCAAGGTGATTCTTTATGCTATGGCACAAGTGGGGCAGTTACCAAAATTGAGAATGGTAAAACCGAACGCATACTTACAGGACTTTATTCCATAGCATTACCAGATGGTACTGGAGCCGGTGGCCCTCGTGATATCCAATTTGATGCTACAGGTAAACCTTATGTTCTGATTGGGTATGGGGCAAATCCAGCCTTTCGCGATCGCAATTTAGGTTACACTGACCTCGGTAAAATCATTGCTCCCGACTTTAATACCAATTCCTGGACGAGTGTTGCTGATTTCGCTAACTATGAACTCGCCAATAATCCCGATGGTGGTGATGTCGGTAGCAATCCTTTGGGTTTCGTAATAGATGGTAATAAGTTAGTTGCAGCTGATGCGGGTGCAAACGACTTACTCAGTGTGAATACTGGTGGCAGTAATTTGCAAGCTATTACTACCTTCCCCGAAGACATATTAGCTAATCCCGTCTTCCCACTCTCCGGTACTCCATCCAATGAACCGGCACAAGTGCCATCTCAAGGGGAAGTGGTGCGATCGCAGTTTGCAACTCAACCAGTACCTTCAGGTGTGGCAAAAGGGCCTGATGGTGCTTATTACGTTAGCCAATTTACTGGTTTTCCTTTCCCAGAAGGTGGGGCAAAAATCTATCGAGTCGCTGCTGATGGTACATCAGTCTTCGCCGATGGTTTTACCCAACTCACAGACTTGGAATTCGATCCTGCGGGCAATTTGTATGCTTTGCAGTACGCCAATCAGTCAGCTTGGAAGGGTCATTTTGATGGTTCTGTCATCAAAATAGCTGCCGATGGTACTCGCACAACTCTGCTGAGTGGCAATGGATTAGAGTCACCTAGCGCCCTGACTATTGGTTCGGATGGTGCGATATACGTCACCAACCGAGGCGATCGCCCTGGTCAAGGACAAGTTCTCAGAATTGAAAATATCAAATCTGTTCCTGAACCTGATTCTAATTTAGGCGTATTAGCGATCGCTGCCTTGGGCGTTGCTTGGTTGCACAAGAAAAGAATCCCCCAACCTCCCATAAATGAATTGTGATCCTCAATTAAAGAGTTTCAAACCAATTCTGCGTTCCTCAAAGACTGGGATTCATTGTCTTCAAAACTATGAAGTTTTCCACTTATCTAACTCTCAATCTTTAAAGGTATGAAACTCAAATCATTTACTCTTACACTTTTGACTGTTTGTATTGCTGCCGTATCTGCACCAAAAGCAGCCGAAGCCGCCAGCCTAACGGTAGTTGCCGATGGTCTTAGTAATCCACGCGGAATCGGCTTTGATTCTAGTGGGAATCTTTTTGTGACAGAGAGTGGTTCTGGCGGTGATGGCAAAGATGGAAGATGTATTGCATCACCTAGCGCCGGATATATTCCTTTATGTGCTGGTCAGAATGGCTCCCTGCTCAAAATTGCTAAGGATGGTACAAAAACAAATATAATTTCCAATCTGACTTCTTTAGCGTTATCCCCTTCTGGAGAACAAGCAGCCGGGCCTGCTGACATCAAATTTGATTCTCTAGGTAACGCTTATCTATTGACCGGTCTTGCAGGAGATCCTACTAACCGCGATACCGTTTTAAAATCGCCTGACCTCGGTAAATTATACAAAGTAGACTTAAACAGTGGTGGGTTGACAACTCTTGCGGATTTTGCAGCTTATGAAACTGCATTTAATCCTGATGGTACTGATTTGATTTCCAACCCTTATGCTTTTGCCATTAAAGATAAGACTGCTTACATAGTTGATGGCGGCGGAAACAGCATATATTCTGTAGGACTCGATGGCAGTGGTATTAAGAACGTAGCTGGAGTCCCTCAGAAACTAATAGATAGAAATAAACTTGAATTCCCCGATCTTGGGCCGAGTATAGATACATCTGCACTACCAATAACCCAACAATCAGTACCGACTGGGGTTGCGATCGCTCCAGATGGCAGTTTAACAGTTAGCGAATACACTTATTTTCCTTATCCAGAGAAAGAAGCACGTATCTTTAGCGTTGACCCCAATACCTTGCAATCAAAAGTTATCGAAGATGGCTTTACGCAACTGACTGGCGTAGCTTATGACCCTGACGGCAATTTGTACGCTTTGCAACACATCAATAGTTCAGAATGGAAGGAAATTCAACAGGGCGGTATTATCAGTGGTGATATTAGTGGTTCCTTGATCAAAATAGCCACCGATGGAACTCGTGAAACGATTTGGAGTGGTGATGGATTAGAAGCTGCTTCTGGCATCACTTATGGCCCTGATGGGAATTTATATATCGCCAACCGATCCAGACTGGCAGGAACAGGACAAGTTATCAAGATCGATCCGAGAGTGACCAAAGTCCCCGAACCTACCTCTGCAATGGGTCTGATAGTAGCTGGTGCTTTGGGTGCAACTTCAATGCTGAAGCGCAAACGCAGCAAAGAATTAGTGAAAGCAGAGACTGTCTAATTCCTGGTAAAGCTTACAGAATAGGCTGCTGCCTCACAGAGAAAGTTGCATTTCAAACAAGAGGCAGCAGCCCAAATTTTAGATTTCCCAAACTGGGACTGGGAACGAAATTAGTCTAGGAACGAGTATACCTCATAGAACCAAGGCTTAAAACTTATGGGATTAGTCAAAAATTTGTCAATCGGCATTCTCGGTACTGGATTCATGGTGTTGGCAACAGCAGCCCAAGCCAAGGCTGTAACATTAACTTACGACAGAAGTATTGGTAGCCCCGGCTTTGGCCCTGGAGAACTCTTTGTCCCTCAAGGTATAGCGGTGGATAGCCAAGGGAATACCCTCATAGCTAACGGACGCGGTGTTAACCCAGATGGTACTCCTAACTACAACCTCGGTAACAAAATTGAAAAATTTAGTCCAACCGGTCAGTATATTGGAGCAATTGGCTCCGGCGGCACAGGGCCCGGACAGTTTGACGAGCCAACAACTGTAGACTTTAATCCCGTAACAGGGGATTTGTATGCAGGTGATGTTTACAACAACCGCATCAATCAATTCGATTCTCAGGGTAACTTTATTAGATCCTTTGCAAATGGAGAATTTACCCCTCTCGTACAGGGTAGGCTTTTCTTTGGGCCATCTGGTGTGACATTTGACAAAACTGGCAACGTTTACGTAGGTGATTTTAACGGCGAAAGAATCCTTAAATTCACACCTGACGGACAGCAAATTGGTGTCATTGGTGGCACTGTGGGCACTGCACCTGGACAATTCCAAGGTGTAGCAGGTGTAAGGATTTCCCCAGTTAGTGGAAATATCTTTGTAGCTGACCAGTATAACAACCGCGTTCAAGTACTCGATCCAAATGGTAATCCTCTGTTGGCATTTGGTTCAGCAGGTAGCGGCCCTGGACAGCTTCTTCAGCCAATTGGCATCGAAGTGGACGACCAAGAGAATGTTTATGTAGCTGATTCTATCAATAGCCGCGTACAGGTATTTGATAAAAACGGTAACTTCTTGACTTCCTTCGGTGAAAATGCACGCGATGCATCAGGTAATCCGGTACCGCCTCCAGCATTAACTGGCCCTCCTTTTGGCAACCCCCTCGACCTCACTCCCGGTAGATTTAACTGGACGGGTGGCACAAGCTACAAAGATGGCAAGCTTTATGTGGGCGATTTCTTCCAAGGTCGCGTCCAAGTCTTAAACGTAGAGGGCAGAAGGCAAGTACCGGAATCTAGTTCAGCATTGGGTTTAGCATTGCTTGGACTTGGGGCTGTTACCGTCACATTGCGGAAGCGTGGGCAACAAAAGCCAGTCTTCAGTTTAGAGAAATTAACTGCAAAAACAGTGCTGAGTTCTGATGCTTAAGTAACAGTTTTGTAGGGTGCGTTAGCCAAGGGCATAATGTACCATCTCAATAAATTCGGTGCATTAGGCTTCGCGGTAACACACTCTACCAAAGTTTTTACGGAACCTTCAGGTTATTAAATCTGGAACTAGGGAGATTAAAACTGGATAACACAATAAAGCCAACATTATCAAGGTGCTTTCAAGTTCATGCACATTCTGATTTATTCATACAACTATCATCCAGAACCAATTGGTATTGCACCTTTGATGACTGAACTAGCAGAAGGGCTGGCGAAGCGAGGGCATCAAGTGCGGGTAATTACAGGTATGCCTAACTATCCTCAGCGCCAGATTTACGATGGGTATCGAGGTAAGTTATACGTTACTGAACAAAAAAATGGTGTCACCATTCAGCGTAGTTACCTGCGGATTAAGTCTAAACCTAACCTCGTAGACAGACTACTGCTAGAGTTGAGCTTTATTTTTACAAGTTTGCCACAAGCTCTTAAGGGTAAGCGACCTGATTTAATTCTCTCAACAGTGCCGCCGCTACTAGTTTGCTTACCTGCCACCTTAATAGGTTGGTTATACAATTGTCCAGTAGTGCTAAACGTGCAAGATATCCTCCCAGAAGCTGCCGTGCGTGTTGGGCTAATTAAAAATAAGTTGATGATTTTCGCTCTGGAAGCTTTAGAGAAATTTGCCTATCGAACTGCACATACTATTAGCGTAATTGCCGATGGCTTTGTAGATAATTTAATAAATAAAGATGTACCTGCTAATAAAATTGCCTGCATTCCAAATTGGGTGAATCTAAATTTTATCCACCCTTTAGCAAAAGAGAATAACTCTTGGAGAGCTACCCATCAACTCGATAATAAATTTGTTGTGCTTTATTCAGGTAATATTGCTCTAACGCAAGGTTTGGAGACAGTCATAGAAGCAGCCGTTCGCTTGCGTCATCTAAAAGAAATTGTCTTTGTCATCGCCGGCGAATCCCAAGCTCTCGAAAGGTTGCAAAAACATTGTCTTGTTAGTGGTGCAGATAACGTTTTGCTGCTGCCATTGCAACCACGAGAAGAATTACCGCAAATGTTAGCCGCCGCTGATGTCGGGTTGATTGTGCAAAAGGGCAATGTGATTTGTTTCAATATGCCCTCTAAAATACCACTATTGTTAGCCAGTGGTCGCCCAATTATAGGTTCAGTTCCCGCAATTGGTACTGCTGCGAAAGCTATCAAAGAAAGTGGTGGCGGTATTATCGTTGAGCCAGAATCAGCAGATGCTTTGGCAAGTGCGATATTAGATTTATATAATCAGCCAGAATTAGCAGCGAAATTAGGGTGTGAAGGAAGAAAGTTTGCGGTAGAAAATTATTCCTTTGAGCAAGCGCTAGATCGGTATGAAGAGTTATTTACTGATGTGATTTCCAAACGGACGACAACTTTGGATATCTTGCCCGAATTGAGTTCTCAGGAATCACTTGTTGATATTTGAAAATTGGTGCCAGGAAAAATGCCTTTAAAATCCTCTTATTCAGATCGGCTGAAAAAAACTGACCAGAGGTTGATCGCCTTATTGAGCGATCGCATATCATTATTAGCAGCATCAGAACCACCTTCTTTAGATGAGCAACTGGCTGATGTCGCTCCCCTACTGGCTCAAGCTGGTATTCCTGAGTCTGTTTGGGCAGGTGTGCTAAATAGTTGTCATCCTACTCTGATTCCTAAATATGCAACAAATCATGTCACTCCTCGACAAATTACCATCATCGGTGGATGCGGCAGGATGGGAAAATTATTTAAAGAGCAACTTTCGCTAGTAGGTAACAATGTTAGCGTCCTCGAATCTGATGATTGGGAATATGCAGATCAACTTTTAAGTCAGGCAGAATTAGTTTTAGTCAGCGTTCCTATTGAACATACAGTTGATGTTATCAAACGGGCAGCGAAATACCTTGCTCCGACTACCGCTTTGTGTGACCTTACGAGTATTAAAACACAGCCAAATCAAGCAATGATCGAACACCATTCTGGCCCAGTCATGGGTTTACACCCAATGTTTGGGCCAAATGTAAAATCATTTTTTGGACAAAAAGTGGTGGTGTGTCCAGGTCGAAACGATGATTCATTTCAATGGTTTTTAGACTGGATTAAAAGTCAAGGTGGAGAGTTAATTGTTTGTACGCCTGAAGAACACGATCGCATGATGGTGATCGTTCAAGCAACGCAACATTTCTGTAGATTTAGTCTTGGTGTTTTTTTAGCGCAAGCAAAAATTGATATACAGCAGAGTTTAACAATGTCAACTCCTAACTACCGTCAAGAAATTGACATTGTTAAACGTTTGTTTTCCCAAAACCCTCACTTATGTGTGGATATTATGCTAGCGACAGAAGAAAGATGTGATGCAATTAGCTTTTTGGCTGATACTTACAGTCGTTTGGCAAAACTAGTAGCGATAAAAGATAGAGACGCATTAATTCAGGAATTTGAAAATGCTCAAAGGTTTTTTGAAGAGAAAATTAATACTTTTATCCAGCCTTTAAATGCAATGGCTATCCAACGAGATTTTCAACCCAATATCTACACAAATATTAGTCTTTAAAGAGCAAAATCATGGTAGTTGATATTAAGCAAAAAAGTAGATTAATTAATCAGCGTGTTTCGGTTACTTTTAACTACGAGGTTTACTTCACCCAAAATTTATTTGAGTTGAAAAATCCCACCTTAGCTCAAGTGATTGGTGCAGATGAAGAGGCAAAGCCGAAGAAATTAATTGCAGTGATAGACGCAGGAATATTAAAGCATCAACCTGAATTGGTGAAGCAATTAGTCGCGTATACCAAGTTTTATGCAGAGGTACTAGCGATCGCAGCTGAACCAATGATAATTTCGGGAGGAGAAGCTGCTAAAAACGATCGCACTTTACTAGAGCAAATCCAGCAACAGATTGAAACCGCTGGATTATGTCGCCATTCTTATGTGTTAGCGATCGGGGGTGGGGCGGTGTTGGATTTAGTAGGATACGCAGCTGCAACTGCTCACCGGGGAATTCGTCTCATTCGGGTTCCAACAACGGTGTTAGGGCAAAATGATTCTGGGGTTGGTGTAAAAAACGGCATCAATGCCTTTGGGAAAAAGAACTTTCTTGGCACATTTGCGCCACCTTATGCAGTTATAAATGACTCTGCCTTTTTGACAACTCTAGACGATCGCGATTGGCGTTCTGGAATCGCAGAAGCAGTGAAAGTGGCGCTGATTAAGGATGCTAGCTTTTTTGATTTTATCCACTCTCACACCGCAGCTCTGAGGCGGCGAGATATGGATACTATGCAACAGGTTATCTATCGTTGCGCCCAGTTGCATTTAGAACATATTGCCAATGGCGGCGATCCTTTTGAGATGGGTTCGTCTCGTCCCCTGGATTTTGGACATTGGGCGGCTCATAAACTGGAGCATTTGACAAATTATCGCTTGCGTCATGGCGAAGCAGTTGCGATCGGTATTGCTTTGGATAGCACTTATTCTTATTTAGCAGGATTGCTGGATTATTCGGAGTGGCAACGGATATTAAATAGCTTATCAGCATTGGGTTTCACGTTGTATGTGCCTGAACTGGCTGAGAAGTTATCACAATTGGAAGATCCTGATTGTTTGTTTCGGGGTTTGACTGAATTCCGCGAACATTTGGGGGGAGAGTTGACTTTGACGTTGTTGAAAGGGATTGGAAAAAGAATTGAGGTTCATGAGGTGAATTTGTTGTTGTATCGGCAAGCAATATCGCTGTTGCGGGATGTGAGGGGGGAATTTTAAACGCAGAGGTACGCTGAGGGAAGCGCGGAGTAACGCAGAGGTTTTATGAGGTTATTTACTACTTTTGGGGGAGGCGGATTTGTTTAACTAGGATTGTTGGTAAATGTACTAGAAAAGCAGTATAAAAAGCGAATAAATTGACACCCAATCGAAAAATTATTCAATGTATTATCTGCTTGATCTCTAGTATTCTTAAATAAGAGCTAAAAAGTTTTTCATCACATTTTTTTAAAAGAATACGCGGATTAAATGTATTGGCTTGGATTGATAGAGAATTATCTAAGAGATTGTTTGAAAAGTGTTGGCTGTGATTTTAATCGAATTATTACCCCCCTTAATCCCCCCTTGTAAAGGAGGGAAACTAGAAAATCCGGTTCCCTCACGCCACATGCTTCAAGTCGGGCGTTGCCCGCCCAACGCAGTGGCTCCCCTTTATAAGGGGAGGGTTAGGGTGGGGTAAAAAATATTTGACACATCAATCATGACTTTTCAAACATCCTCTAAGTCTGTTCTAAATTTAAAAATAACTACTAATAATGATTAATGGTTGACTAACAAATATTCTAGAGAAATGACTCATGGTTTTTGATTCACGTTCTTACAATATTCTTGGTGGTGTAAGTGTTTCTCGCTCCATCACTGAAGTTAAGATGGACACTGCTCTCGATGATATTCTATTCCATTTAAATTCTCAGCGTGGAGGGTTGCTAAGGAGTAGCTACGAATATCCTGGCAGATACAAAAGATGGGCAATCGGATTTGTCAATCCACCGTTAGAGTTGACTACCCAAGGAAACTCTTTTACTTTGATAGCGTTGAATGAACGCGGTAAAGTACTTTTGCCATTCCTCTTAGAGAGACTATCTCAGTCAGAGCAACTTGAGAATGTCACCCAAGAAAATAGTATTGTTATAGGCTTTATTAAAGCTTCGGAAAAATTATTTACTGAAGAAGAACGTAGTAAACAGCCTTCATCATTTACCGTTGTTAGGGAAATTTTATATACTTTATCTAGTCAGGAAGACGAGCATTTAGGCTTGTATGGTGCGTTTGGTTATGACTTAGTTTTTCAGTTTGAACCAATTATTCAACATTTGGATCGTCCTATAGATCAGCGCGATTTGGTGCTTTATCTGCCAGATGAATTGATTGTTGTTGACTACTATCAGCAACGTGCATTTCGTCTACAATATGATTTTAAAACAGCGCACGGCAACACAAAGAATCTTCCGAGAACTGGTGAGTCTGTAGATTATCGCGGCAAACGTCTGCTACCGAATCAAACTGCTGACCATAAAGTAGGCGAATATGCGAAAAAAGTTGAGGTTGCACTCGATTATTTCCGTAGAGGCGATTTATTTGAAGTTGTTCCTAGTCAAAACTTTTTTGAAAGCTATGAAGATGAACCCAGCAAACTATTTAACACCTTGAAGGAAATAAATCCTAGTCCTTATGGATTTATTTTTAATTTAGGTGGCGAATATCTGATTGGTGCATCTCCAGAAATGTTTGTGCGGGTTGAAGGTAGGCGGGTAGAAACTTGTCCCATTAGTGGCACTATTAGCCGGGGACAAGATGCTCTTGACGATGCGGTGCAAATTCGTCAGTTACTCAACTCTCACAAAGATGAAGCTGAGTTGACCATGTGTACTGATGTCGATCGCAATGACAAATCCCGAATATGCGAATCTGGTTCAGTACGAGTCATCGGTCGTCGCCAAATTGAATTATACAGCCACCTGATACATACAGTAGATCATGTTGAGGGTACTCTGCGATCGCAATTCGATGCTTTAGATGCCTTTCTTTCGCATACATGGGCAGTTACAGTCACCGGCGCACCCAAAAGAGCAGCAATAGATTTTATTGAACAGCACGAAAAGAGCGCCCGACGTTGGTATGGTGGAGCAGTCGGCTATTTAAATTTCAACGGGAATTTAAATACTGGCTTAATTCTGCGGACAATTCGATTAAAAGATTGCATCGCTGAAGTGCGAGTCGGGGCTACTGTCCTTTATGACTCCATACCCCAAGCAGAAGAACAAGAAACAATTACTAAAGCCGCCGCGTTATTTGAAACAATTCGGCGTGTGAAGCAAACGAGTCAGAAAATTGATGAGTCCAGTTCTCTAAAATTAACTAAAATCTTACCTTGTGCGGCATCTGGCAAACGTATCTTATTAATAGACTACGAAGACTCATTTGTTCATACCCTAGCCAATTACATTCGCCAAACTGGTGCAAGCGTTACTACACTGCGTCATGGTTTCTCGGAATCGCTATTCGATACAGAACGCCCTGACTTAGTTGTATTATCGCCTGGCCCTGGTAGACCAAGTGATTTTGGAGTTTCCGAGACTGTCGGCGCCCTTCTGCATCGCCAAATTCCGATTTTCGGAGTTTGTCTAGGATTGCAAGGCATCGTTGAAGCTTTTGATGGCGAATTGGGAGTTCTCAACTACCCTCAACATGGTAAATCCTCACGGATTTTCGTCACCGATTCCAATTCTGTCACCTTCAAAAACTTACCCGAATCCTTTGCAGTGGGTAGATATCACTCATTGTTTGCCCTACCCCAACGTTTGCCAAAAGAACTCAAAGTAACAGCGATTTCTGATGACGACGTAATTATGGGCATTGAACATCAGACACTTCCCATCGCCGCCGTTCAGTTTCATCCAGAATCAATCATGACTTTAGGCGGAGAAGTCGGTCTGAAAATAATTAAAAATGTGGTGCGTGCATATACGCAAGTCAAAGAGTCATTAGTCATTGGTCATTAGTCATTGGGCATGGGGGATTGGGCATTGGTTATTAATTATTTTCCCCTGCTCCCCCTGCTTCCCCATCTCCCCCTGCTCCCCGCTCCCCCTAGCATTATTATGACTATTCAAGTTGCCACTTCCCGCCATATTCTTGAAGAAATTGTGTCGCATAAAAGGCAAGAAGTTGCACAAATGCAGCAAGAACTGCCTTTAGCCTCCTTGCGACAACAGTTAAATATAGCCCCGACTGTGCGAAATTTCTTGACTGCTTTGCAAGAAAGCCCCAACCAACCAAGCTTAATTGCCGAAGTAAAAAAAGCATCACCTAGCCGTGGGATTATCCGCGCAGATTTTGACCCAGTTGCTATTGCTCAAGCTTATGAACGAGGCGGTGCAGCTTGTCTATCAGTCTTGACTGACGAAAAGTTTTTTCAAGGCGGTTTTGATAATCTGCGAAGGGTGCGTCAACAAGTTGCATTACCTTTACTGTGCAAGGAGTTCATCATTGACCGCTATCAAATTTATTTAGCACGGACAGCAGGTGCAGATGCAGTGTTGTTGATTGCAGCTATTTTATCAGATCGAGAACTCCAAGATTTTTTGCGAGTAATTCACGATTTGGGCATGATTGCACTGGTAGAAGTCCATACCTTAGCTGAACTGGATCGAGTGCTAAAGCTTGATAACCTAAGTTTAGTAGGAATCAACAATCGCAATTTAGAAGATTTTACCCTTGATTTAGGAACAACACAGCAACTCTTGGCAGAGCGTCAACAACAATTACAAAGCTTAGATATCACCGTTGTCAGCGAATCTGGACTGTATACACCTGCTGATTTATCTCTTGTTGCTGAGGCTGGTGCGCGTGCAGTTTTGATTGGAGAGTCTTTAGTTAAACAAAGGGATGTAGAACAAGCTGTGCGTGAGATTTTAAGCCTTTCTTAGAATACAGACCTAACCCCCCAGCCCCTTCCCTGCAAGGGAAGGGGAGTAAGATTCAAAGCCTCTCTCCTTTTAGGAGAGAGGTTTGGAGAGAGGTCAAAGTGTATTGTATCCAAGCGAGAAGCGCTATATTACTTCAAAAAATTAAGCTCTAATACTCGACGACGGAGATAAAAGACTCGTTCACGGAGATATAAAGACTCGTTCACGGAGCTAAAAGACTCATTAACGGAGATAAAAGCCTCGTTCGCGAGTATCAAAGACTCATTCACGAGTATAAAAGACTCGTTAACGGAGATAAAAGCCTCGTTCGCGAGTATCAAAGACTCATTCACGAGGATTAAAGACTCGTTAACGGAGATAAAAGCCTCATTCACGAGTATCAAAGACTCGTTAACAAAAAATTTAGCATAGGCATAGCTAATTGCTAAGTGTAAATTATTCTAAAACTATTAAACAATCATTAACTATTTTTCAGCATGACCTCTATCTCCGATTCCTTTCAAACTTTACGCGATCGCCAACAATGTGCTTTAATCCCTTTTATCACAGCAGGCGATCCTAACTTAGAAACCACTGCCGAAGCCTTACGCATCTTAGATCGTAACGGTGCTGACTTTATCGAGTTAGGCATTCCCTACTCCGATCCTCTCGCAGATGGGCCTGTAATTCAAGCAGCAGCAACCCGCGCTTTGCAAAAAGGCACGAAATTAGAGCAAGTGCTAGAGATGTTACACGTAGTGATTCCTAGCCTAAAAGCGCCGATAATTTTATTTACTTACTACAATCCCATTTTGCACCGGGGTATTAAATCGTTTTTGGCGCAAATTGCCGTTGCTGGGGTGCAGGGATTGGTAGTACCAGACTTACCCTTAGAAGAAGCAGAAGAATTAATCCAAACTGCTGCATCTTTTGGAATTGAGGTAATTTTACTCGTAGCTCCTACCAGTTCTCAAGATAGAATTGTTGCGATCGCTCGTCAATCTCAAGGTTTTATCTATCTAGTTAGTGTTACAGGCGTTACAGGTATCCGCGCTCAAATCCAAAACCGCGTAGAGCATTTAATTACCGAGTTGCGAAGCGTCACCGATAAACCCATCGGCGTTGGTTTTGGCATCTCAGAACCAAAACAAGCACATCAAGTCATGGAATGGGGTGCAGACGCGGTGATTGTTGGTAGCGCCTTTGTGAAACGTTTAGCTGAAGGTAGCCCAACAGAAGGATTGCAAGCTGTAGAAGAATTTTGTCGAGAACTTAAAACAGCAATTTCTTCTGCATCCCTGCAACAAGTTGGTTGCGCAAAGTAAAAAACCTCTTTCTTCTCTCTGCGTCCTCTGCGCCTCTGTGGTTCGATAAAAAATAACCAACCGCAGAGGCACAGAGAACACAGAGGAAATCTTGATCAAAAATATATTTGAACATAAAAGGATTTTAACCAATGGTAAGTCTACAAGACATCAAGACTGCAACTCAACAACCAGATTCATTGGGGAGGTTTGGAAAGTTCGGCGGTAAATACGTCCCAGAAACCTTAATGCCTGCATTAAGTGAATTAGAAGCAGCATTTCATCAATATCGCAACGAGCCGAGTTTCCAAGCAGAATTGCAAAACTTACTGCGTGACTATGTAGGACGACCCAGCCCATTATATTTTGCGGAACGCCTGACAACAAACTACGCTAGACCAGATGGCACGGGGCCGCAAATTTATTTAAAGCGCGAAGATTTAAATCATACAGGCGCTCACAAAATTAATAATGCGTTGGCTCAAGTGTTACTCGCTAAACGCATGGGTAAGCAACGGGTGATTGCCGAGACAGGTGCAGGACAACACGGCGTAGCGACTGCAACTGTATGCGCGCGGTTTGGTTTGAAATGTGTGATTTACATGGGTGTCCAGGATATGGAACGCCAAGCCCTGAATGTGTTCCGTATGAAGTTAATGGGTGCAGAAGTTCGTCCCGTAGAAGCAGGTACAGGCACTCTCAAGGATGCAACTTCGGAAGCAATTCGAGATTGGGTGACGAATGTAGAAACAACCCATTACATCCTGGGTTCCGTTGCTGGACCTCATCCCTACCCAATGATTGTCCGTGACTTTCACGCGGTAATTGGTGTAGAAACTCGCGCTCAATCCCAGGAGAAATGGGGAGGATTACCAGATATTCTACTGGCTTGCGTGGGTGGAGGTTCCAACGCGATCGGCTTATTCAATGAGTTTGTGCATGAATCTTCGGTACGCCTAATTGGAGTGGAAGCTGCGGGTGAAGGTGTAGATACAGAAAAACACGCTGCTACCTTGACAAAAGGGAAAATAGGTGTTTTGCACGGTGCAATGAGCTATTTATTGCAAGATAATGATGGTCAAGTCATCGAAGCCCATTCAATTAGTGCAGGATTAGATTATCCCGGCGTTGGCCCTGAGCATAGTTACTTAAAGGATCTTGGTCGCGCTGAGTATTATAGCGTTACCGATAAGCAGGCATTAGATGCATTTCAAAGGCTTTCGCAACTAGAAGGAATTATTCCAGCCTTAGAAACTGCTCATGCGATCGCATATCTCGAAACCCTTTGTCCTCAGTTAAAAGGCAGTCCCCGCATCGTCATCAATTGTTCCGGCAGAGGTGACAAGGATGTGCAAACTGTCGCCAAAGTCCTAATTCCTTAATTTTCTCTTCTTGTCATTAGTCATTTGTCCTTCGTGAATGACCAATGCCCAATGCCCCATGCCCAATAAATATGATCGCTGTAACGCAAACTCCACCCGATAAAATCTCCATCTCTTCTGAGTTCTACAACTGGCCAGCTTTATTACAACAGTTGTTAAATCGGCAATCGTTGACGGTTCCCCAAGCTGCGGATTTGATGCAAGGTTGGCTCACCGATGCCATTCCCCATGTTCTATCAGGAGCGATTTTAGCCGCAATTCAAGCCAAAGGCGTCTCTGCCGAAGAATTAGTCGGCATGGCCACCGTCTTACAATCCCAATCCCCAGTTCTCAGTTCCCAGTTCCCAGTTCCCCTAATTGACACCTGTGGAACTGGTGGAGATGGTGCTTCAACCTTTAATATTTCCACTGCTGTGGCCTTTGTCACTGCTGCTGCTGGGGTAAAGGTTGCCAAACATGGCAATCGTTCGGCATCCAGCAAGGCTGGTTCCGCTGATGTGCTAGAAGCTTTGGGTATAAATCTCAACGCCACTCCTGAAAAAGTACAAGCCGCAGTGGGTGAAGTCGGAATCACCTTTTTGTTTGCTCCCGGCTGGCATCCTGCACTAAAGGCGATCGCAACTTTGCGAAAAACTTTGAAGGTGCGGACTGTTTTTAACTTGCTCGGCCCGCTAGTAAATCCCATGCGACCGACAGGGCAAATTATTGGTGTGAACGATCCGCTATTACTGGAAGAGATTGTTCAAGCTTTATCCCAACTGGGATGTCAGCAAGCGATCGCCCTCCACGGACGGGAACGTTTAGATGAAGCTGGTTTAGCAGATGTCACTGATTTGGCTGTACTCCAAGATAAAAAAGTCCGCTCTTTGACACTCAATCCTCAAGAACTTGGTTTAAGTTTTGCACCCACTGCGGCGTTGCACGGTGGAGATGTCCAAGAAAATGCCGAAATCTTGAAAGCAGTTTTGCAATGTAAAGGCACTCAAGCGCAACAAGATGTAGTCGCTTTAAATACAGCCTTAGCTCTGCAAGTTGGTGAAGCCATTCATGGGGAAACTGATGTTTTAGCAGGTTGTGTTAAAGGTATTGCCCTTGCCAAGGAAATTCTGCAAAGCGGCGCGGCTTGGACAAAACTAGAACAACTTGCGGAATTTTTGCGCTAGACGAACCTCTCTCCGTTTCGGCTACGGTTACACAAGTCGAATTACCCTCCTTAATCCCCCCCTTATAAAGGGGGGAAACAGGAAATCTAATTCCCTCCCCAATACATACGGGGAGGGTTAGGGTGGGGTAAAACCCTGCTTAATCAGCTATTTCAGACTTGTGTGTACACCGTAGCCGTTTCAGGGAGAGGTTTGGAGAGGGGTCAATATATTACACCCAAAAACTAACTATACGGAAGGAAAAACAGATGATTATCATACTTAAAAGCGGTACACCTGCTGAAGAAATTACTCGCATCAGCCAAGAACTGAGTGAGACTTGGGGAGTCACGGTAGAAAAAAGTGTTGGTACTCATAAAGTTGTGCTGGGGCTAATTGGTGATACCACTAGCATTGATAAATTACAGGTTCAGGAGTTCAGCCCTTGGATTGAGCAAGTATTACGAGTGCAACAACCTTTCAAGCGGGTAAGTCGAGAATTTCGACATGGAGAAGCTAGCGAGGTGGTTGTACCGACACCTAACGGTCGTGTCTATTTCGGCGAACATCATCCGATTGTAGTGGTAGCCGGGCCTTGTTCTGTTGAAAATGAAGCGATGATTGTCGAAACGGCAAAGCGGGTGAAGGCTGCTGGGGCACAGTTTTTGCGTGGCGGAGCCTACAAACCCCGTACTTCACCTTATGCCTTTCAAGGTTATGGTGAAAGCGCTTTAGATTTATTAGCAGCAGCGCGGGAAGCTACTGGTTTAGGTATCGTCACAGAACTAATGGATGCTGCCGATTTATCCGCAGTGGCGAGAGTAGCTGACATCATCCAAATCGGAGCGCGAAATATGCATAACTTTTCGTTGCTGAAAAAGGTAGGCGCTCAAGATAAACCTGTACTGCTGAAGCGGGGTATGTCTGCAACAATTGACGAGTGGCTGATGGCGGCAGAATATATTATGGCATCTGGAAATCCCAATGTAATTCTTTGTGAGCGAGGAATTAGAACCTTTGATGGTAAATATGCCCGCAATACTTTAGATTTATCAGTGCTGCCGGTGTTGCGATCGCTTACCCATTTACCAATTATGATCGATCCCAGTCATGGTACTGGTAGGTCTGAATATGTTCCATCAATGGCAATGGCTGCGATCGCAGCTGGTACAGATGCCTTAATGATTGAAGTTCACCCCAATCCCGCAAAAGCTTTATCCGATGGCCCCCAATCTCTCACCCCTGAGAAATTTGACCGCTTGGTTCAAGAAATGTCAATTCTGGGCAAACTAGTCGATCGCTGGACTACACCTGTATTTGATCGTATTGGTGGGCGTTGAATTCAGAATCAAGATGCTCTGGTGCGATCGCTTCAGGGTACGCGGACTCGCAATCAGTGAAGGATACCCTGCGGAGTCTTGCTACAGACCCGCCAATTAAACCCCCGTCCAATCATGATTGGGTGGGGGTTTTAAACCTCCTTGTTCATTCGTTTTTTCGTACAAAATCCATTCTGTTAGCGGATAGCTAAGGTTTAGCCCATTCTGACTCCTGAATTCTGTTGAGATAAAATTTATATGCATAAATTTGGCTGATTTTGAAAAGCTTTTATATAAATTTATTTTTTATTAACTAACCTAAATTAAATAAAGCATTACCCAAACTTAATCACAATCAAATATTTTTCCTTAAGCATTATCTTAAGTAACCAATCATCCTCATGACACTCTCAAGACGTAAATTCTTTGCAGTAGCAGGTACTACTGCCGTCGGCACTTTGATGGTGTCTCCTTTGGAAGGTCTTCTTGCCAGAAAAGCCTTTGGTAAAAAACTTGGTAAAGGATATGGTCCACTTTTACCAGATCCCAATCGTTTGTTAGATTTACCAAAAGGATTTGAGTATCAAGTTATCTCTCGCACTGGAACCCTGATGAGTGATGGCAATCTAGAGCCTAGTAATCATGACGGTATGGCAGCCTTCTCTGGACCCAAAAACACAACCATTCTGGTTCGCAATCACGAACTTAGCATCAATTCTGGTACACGAGTACAAGTACCAAATCCCTACGATCCCATTTGCAGAGGTGGCACTACGACTCTAGTTGTTGGACGCGATCGCCAGTTGATCAAACAGTTCAGCTCTCTCGGCGGAACCATTCGTAACTGTGCCGGTGGTTTAACTCCTTGGGGTTCATGGATTAGCTGTGAAGAAGATACAACTATACCAAGTGCAACTAATGGAGTCACAAAGTTACACGGTTACAACTTTGAGGTTCCAGCTAGCGCCACTTCTCCTGTAGCTCCAGTGCCTCTAGTTGCGATGGGACGGTTTAATCATGAGGCTATAGCTGTAGATCCCGAAACTGGATATGTCTATCAAACTGAAGATAGAGGAGATAGCCTCTTCTACCGTTTTATCCCGAAGGTTCGTGGCCAGTTAAAAGAAGGAGGCATTCTTCAAGCTCTGAGGATTATAGGTAGACCAGGAGTAAACACCAAGACCGGTTTCGTAGTAGGACAGAAGTTGTCTGTAGATTGGGTGAATATTCCTGACCCCAACCCAACAACTACAGATAATGTCAGAGTGCAAGGTCGCAACTTAGGTGCAGCCCAGTTTAGCCGTGGGGAAGGCATCTATTATGAAGACAACAAGGATAAGAAGGATAAAAAAGGCAACAATTGCAAAGGAGAATTTTACTTCACTGCTACAGATGGTGGCCCTGTAGGCGGTGGTCAGGTCTGGCGCTACATTCCAGGTGAAGAGACAATTGAATTGTTTGTCGAGTCTCAATCTAAAGATGAACTCGATATGCCCGATAACTTAGTTGTGGCACCTTTTGGCGATCTTATCCTCTGTGAGGACGGAGACGGTGATAATTTCTTAATCGGTATTACTCCCAGTGGTGAAATCTACAAATTTGCGCGTAATGCCCTCCAAACTGGTGAGTTTGCTGGAGCTTGCTTCTCACCTGATGGTCGTACTTTGTTCGTCAACATTCAAAGCCCTGGTATTACTTTAGCTATCTGGGGCCCTTGGAAGAGTAATAGAGGCTAACACGAAATTTCTTCCGTAGTAGAAAACAGGTTTCTTATACACCGTAAAAAGTCAGTAAAACAGTAAAACAGTAAAACAGTTAGGGACTTCCAAAGAAAAAGTCTCTAACTGTGCTTTTGCGGGGTAGGTAATTTATTAGTTGGAAGTTCCTAAAGCGAAATTTAGCTGATTTTTGCAAATGGTTAAACCCGAACAAGAAATTATTTCCTCTAAAAAATCCATTGTTCGGGTCTTATTGAAAAGAGTATAAAATCTCGAACTACTTCTTTTTTTGAAGTTCGTGCATACTTCTAACAACCTTTGTGACTAAATTTCTGGGCGTAAATCTGACACTTTCAGTTAATATTTTATTTCTCATCCCAGGAACAACAACAGTTTTGTTTTTCATTAAGCCCCGATAACCAATCCTAGCAACGGTTTCCGTATCCATCATTCTGTTAACGTTAGCAATCTTAGAGTCTTCCATTGCAGCATTTTGTTGGAATTCTGATGCTGTTGGCCCTGGACAAAGAACAGTCACGCTGACACCTGTACCCTCTAATTCATTAGCGATCGCTTCTGAAAATGATAATACATAGGCTTTAGTAGCAAAATAAACTGCCATTAAAGGCCCCGGTTGAAAAGCAGCCGCTGAGGCCACATTTAATATTTTTCCATAGTTTTGCTCGACCATATCTTTAAGGAACAACTTAGTTAAATGAGTCAGGCTGACCATATTTACCTGAAGCATTTTCAATTCAGTGCTGAGGTCTGTTTCGCAAAATGCTCCATAAGTACCAAAGCCAGCATTATTAACCAGCACATCAATCTTGAGGGATGCTTGCTGTAATTCTGTGAAAATTTCTTCTGGGGTTGTTGGGATAGATAAATCCTTCACAAAAATTTTGACAAAAATGCCAAATTTATCGGGAAATTCATCTACAATTTCAGTAAGTTTTTGTTCATTTTTATCTACCAACACAAGATTATAATTATGACGAGCAAAAATCTGGGTTAATTGATAGCCTATCCCACTAGCCGCTCCTGTAATTAGAGCAGTTCTTTTTTGCCGACTTTCAGATGTTTTATTCATGTGACAAAAATGATTAATTTGAATTAATTAACTTTTATAAATTTAGCTACAGCAATATATAATGTCTGCTGTAGCTATTTTTATGCAGACAATAAATGATGCTAGCCACCTGAAATGAGTATGCTTCAATCCAGGATATTAGACACAAATATAAAAATCTGTATCTATATAAACAAGAACAAAAATATTTAATATCGTCATCAATGCCACAACATAATTCCGTTGCTATAACTGACGTGCAAGCAGCACAAAAGCGCATTTTAGGGATTGCCCACCGCACACCTGTGCTTACTTCTAGAACCTTTAACGATCGCACCAATAGCCAAGTATTCTTTAAGTGCGAAAACTTTCAACGCACGGGGGCATTTAAATTTAGAGGCGCGTACAACGCCCTAGCTCAACTATCGATAGCAGAAAAACAAACAGGCGTTATCACCTATTCATCGGGAAATCATGCCCAAGCGATCGCTTTAGCTGGACAATTACTAAATATTCCCACCACCATTATCATGCCTGATGATGCTCCTGCCGTTAAACAAACTGCCACTCGTGGTTATGGTGCAGAGATAATTTTGTACAATCGCCAAGAAACAAACCGGGAAGAATTAGCCCAAAAGTTAGCAGATGAGCGCTCTTTAACACTCATTCCCCCTTACGATCATCCTGATGTAGTCGCCGGTCAGGGGACAACTGCCTTAGAACTAATCCAAGAAGTTGGTGAGTTGGACTTACTATTAGTTTGTTGTGGCGGTGGCGGATTACTTTCAGGGTGTGCGATCGCAGCCAAAGCACTTCTACCTAATTGTAAAGTAATCGGGGTAGAACCAGCCCTTGCCGACGATGCTACCCGCTCTTTTCACACCAAAACCTTACAAACTGTCAAAAATCCTGATACCATCGCTGATGGTGCGCGGACTCCTAGCCTTGGTAAAATTACTTTCCCCCTAGTGCTGCATTACGTCGATGATATGGTGACGGTATCGGAAGAAGCGATTCTTCGCACCATGTTTTTCTTGTGGGAACGTTTGAAAATTGTAGTTGAACCCACTGGAGTATTAGCTGCTGCTGCTTTACTCGAAGGTGTGGTGACAGCACCAGAGGCGAGGGTTGGTGTCATCATCAGTGGTGGAAATGTAGATTTGGCGCAAGTTGGTAAATTGTTTTCTGTGGGATTAGATTGAAAAGTTAAATTTCCAATTAACAAACTGCGATGCCTACGGGCTGCGCCTACGCACTTTTCATGATAGGGCTGATGCGATCGCCTCTGGTTGGTGTTTACATAATCGCCATACAAGCTCTATTCTGTCAGAGCATCAAGTTTAGCCAGTATTCTTAAGCCTTCTTCTGGGTTGCCAGTTGCAGCTATTGCTTTAAATCTTGTATGGGCATCAAATTCTGCTAGAGCTATGATAGAAAGTTCTTCAATCAATTTATTGACACTGATGCCTTTGGCTTGAGCAAGTTCTTTCAATCTATTATGCTTATCGTCTGGTAAACGAATAGTTAAAGTTGCCATTTTTGTTTAACTCCTAATAAGTTCTTCAGGTTTTAATATTGATAATTTAGGAAATATTAATTCAGTATTTTGGAAATCTTTGACATTGTGAGTGGCAATGATTTGAGCATTTTCGGCAACTGCTAATTCAATTAAATAATTATCAGCTTCATCTTTTAAATTAGGTCGCCATAAATAATAGATATAAACCCATTGACTTACGCTCATGAATGATGCAAGTAAAGCAGAAATTTCTTCACTAGTTAAAGGGCATTTGGTGATAATTTCTGAGCGATGAATGACTAACTCATACTCCAAAAACAAAGCATTTCCCATCAAAGGCTGATATTCTACTTTTAAACAGCGTCGGATTAGTTCTCTACTAGAACCTTTAGAGCTAATCAGCGCACTAATAAAAACGCTGGTATTAACTACAATTTTAATCACTATGTAAACATGGTAGCATATACGCTGTCATGAACGTTCTAGTCAAAAGACTTAAAAGCGATCGCATTTCTGATGAGGGGAAATTAGCGATCGCTTTTTTGGTGATGGAGTTAATTTGGGCGATCGCTCTCGTTTATTCACAAAAGCCTTAAGTTGAAATTTAAACTACATCTGTTTATTGGGACAATGTTTTTTACTGCGTGGTCTATTTAATTAATAAAGTGCAATAAGTGACATTTGTGTTATTAAAATTGTGTTGATAATGAAGTAGCGATCGCTTATTTAGCAAAAAAAATTGCTTGAAAAACCAGGAACATCAGGGCTTTTACGAATAATATTTACGTATGTTAATATTGTTTGGTTTAGGTACGGATATTCAGTATGGTTCCCATAAAGACCGTTCTAAAAAATTCAGAGCAAGTCACTCGGTTGTTTTCTCATCTCGAATTTGATGGAAAAAAACTCAATCGTCAACCGGGTAGTGTATTGGGAAGTACTGCATTAATTGCGGGAACCACCGTTGGGGCTGGGATTCTCGCTCTACCAGCCGTTACCCTGCCATCTGGTATCCTACCATCCACATCTGGACTGATTGCTGTTTGGCTCTACGCTCTAGTTTCGGGGTTATTGGTTGCAGAAGTTACCTTAAACACGATGCGAACAGAAGGGCTTTCAAGTATAGGTTTTTTGGGAGTTGTTGAGAAGATCCTTGGTAAGGTAGGAGCGCGAATTGCTGGCGGTGCATATTTATTCATACACTATGCTCTGTTGGTGGCATACATCACCGAAGGCGGAGAGATTTTAGGAGTGGCGGCGGCAAAAGTCTGCGGTATGCAGATATTGCCAACGTGGATGGGCACAATGGCTTTCACGCTCTTATTTGGTGGCATTATGTATCTTGGGCGAGAAAAGTTTATTGAGAAATTAAACAGCGCCTTTGTCGTAATTGTCATCGTTTCTTTCTTAGGATTATTATTTCTGGGGGGAAGACATATTCAGACTGCCCAGCTATTATTTCAGAACTGGAGTGCCCTTGGTAGTGCCATTTCAGTGATGTCTGTGGCGCTGTTTTTCCAAAACGTTGTACCATTGGTTGTGACGCAACTCGAAGGGGATGCCCGCAAAATTCGTCAGTCCATCTTTATTGGTTCTGTGATTCCTCTAATTATGTTCTTGGCGTGGAATGCCGTAATTTTAGGAAGTGTCAGTCCTGATATGCTAAATGGTATATCTGACGGTAGACCTGTTTTTGACCCACTGGAAATTCTCCGAGCAGGTGGAGCAGGGGAATGGTTAGGAGTGCTAGTATCCATTTTTTCAGAGTTTGCGATCGCCACTTCATTCATTGGATTTGTGTACGGGTTGCTGGATTTGTTTAAAGATATTTTCCTGCCTGCACAGTGGCAACTTTCTAGCCGCTTACCCCTCTATTCGCTGGTTCTTTTCCCGCCGATGACTCTGGGAACGCTTAACCCCAGCATCTTTTTTACTGCCCTAGATTACACTGGAACATTTGGTATTTCAGTTCTCGGTGGAATTATTCCGGCGTTAATGAGTTGGAAACAACGTCAAGAACAAGAAAATTCAGATAGCACAAATCAACCACTCGTTCCTGGTGGAAAGGTGACACTCATTGCGATCGTTGGAATGGCATTAGCCATGATGGTAAGACAAATTCTGTCAATTTACACAAAATAAAACCATCAATAAAAATTTTGTGCTACAAAAACTACAATTGTAGTATAAATATATTAACTACAATCAAAGTGCAACACGAAAGTCAAATGACTAATAACCAATGAATACTTAATCAAATGAGTGATTCTCGACTCGTCAAAATCAGCAAATATCTCAGCAAATATCTGCGACATACACCAGATGCCATTGGAATTAAACTTGCCCCTGGTGGTTGGGTTGCTATTGATGACTTACTTACCGCTTGTGCTCAAAACAAGTTTCCGATTACCCGTGAGGAATTACAGGTGGTAGTTGAATTCAATGAGAAGCAACGCTTTTCTTTTGATTCTACAGGTAATCTCATTCGTGCAAACCAAGGACATAGTATCAAAGTCGATTTACAATTAGAAGCTGTTGTTCCTCCAGATAAGCTTTATCACGGCACGGGACGCAAATCTGTAGAGTTAATTCTGCAAACAGGACTTTGCAAAATGTCGCGACATCATGTCCATTTATCAAAGGATATAGAAACAGCAAAAACTGTTGGTGCAAGGCATGGAAAACCAGTCGTTTTTGCTGTAAATACTGCGGTAATGCATCAGGCAGGTTACATCTTCTATTGTTCTGCTAATGGTGTTTGGCTAGTCGAGCGCGTGCCACCTGAGTATCTACAAAAAATTTGAATTTTAACAAAATAGAATATTTAACCGATATTTGCCAAGAAGTTACATAATGCAGAAGTTCAACAATTACTGCATCTTTGAATTGAATTCAGATCGATGTACCCATAGCGCTTGTACTCTTAATACTGTATTCTCTGATAGATTAGCGTTTGCAAAAACAGGGATTAGCAGTAATTCCATTCTGGTTTACAGCAAAAAAAGTAACTTTGTAGATTTGTCTATAAAATTACAAACTCTCAATAGTAAAAAGACTATCAATCTCTTAGCCTACTCACCCAATGTAGGTTAAAAATCTCACCAAACAAGCATTTTAGACCTATCCAAACCCCAAGATGCCTTCTAAGCGAATCTTGTTTATCAGTAACGGCCACGGAGAGGACAACCACACCTCTCATGTTATTCAGACCCTGCGCCAATTGTGTCCTTCGATTGAGATGGCGGCAATGCCGATTGTGGGTGAAGGAAAAGCTTACCGCAGCTTGGACATTCCCATTATTGGGCCCACACAAACAATGCCCTCTGGGGGATTCTTTTACATGAAGCGTCTCTATTTGCTCAAAGATTTTCAATCGGGATTGATTGGGTTAACGTGGCGACAATTACAAGCGGTGTTGCAGTATGCTCCTAACTGCGATTTGATTATGGCTACTGGGGATTTTGTCTCCCAGACATTTGCTTACTTAACAAAGCGTCCCTTCGTCTCGTTTATCTCCTGTCTTTCTGCTCTCTATGAAGGGCGATTGCGTCTCAATCCACTGCTGTGGCACGACCTTAACTCTTCCAGATGTCTGGCAATTTTCACCAAGGATTCCCATACGGCTTATGACCTCCAACGGCAAGGTTTAACTAAAGCTCAGTTAGCTGGCATTCCGGCTTTAGATTGGCTCGTCCCTACTGGCAAAGACTTGCACCTGAAACCGGACGAGAGAGCGATCGCAATCTTACCAGGATCGCGGATGCCGGAAGCCGCGCGAAATTTTTGTTTGCTGTTGCAACTAGTGGTAGAAATCGCCAAGGTGATGCCTGAGTCAGGATTACAATTTCGTGCAGCCTTGATACCGAGTTTAATGCAGCAACTAGACGACATTGCCAAAAGTCAAGGTTGGCAGCTGACTCAAGGCATACTCACTTATTCTCCTCCAGGAAATTCTCCTGACGAATCACCGCTTGTAGAAGTGAGATGTTATTCAGATGCCTTCAGTGACATCCTATGTTACTCTACTCTCGTGATTGGTATGGCAGGGTTGGCAGTAGAGCAAGCTGTAGCGATCGGGAAACCTATTATCCAGATTCCTGGAGAGGGCCCTCAATTTACCTATCAATTTGCAGAAGCGCAAACGCGGCTGTTAGGCATTTCTGCCCAAACCATCGGCACTAAGCCAGCAACCCCTGCGATTCTCAAGCAAGCAGCTAAACGAGTAGTTGAAACTTTACAAGATTCAGACTACCTCGCTAAGTGCAAAGAAAATGGCCCTGAGCGATTTGGCCCACCCGGCGCATCTGAGAGAATTGCCCGCTTTCTACTAAACTCTTTAGGAGAAACTGAGTAGAAATTACGTCAGAATTCAGGAGTCGGCACGGTTGGGTAACATGGTGTGGTAGGCTAACGCCTTAATGCACCTCAATTCTGACTCCTGATTCCTAACTCCTAACTCCTAACTCCTAACTCCTGAATTCTTACATTACCTATGAAAGTCCGCTCTAGTTACTGGCAACTCTTGCCTTATCTCTGGCCCCAATGGCCGCTGTTAATTCGGGGATTGGCTTGTATTCTAGGATTTGTGTTATTCACCCTAGCAATACCCTATTTAGCAGGTCAGGTCGCTTTTTTTCTTGGTCAGGGAAATGTAAACCAGATTGCCTACTGGCTCGGACTAGCCACTTTGGTATTTTTTGTTCGAGGGCTTTGTCAATACGGGCAGAATGTCTTTATGATCGCTGCTACTCTGAACATGGTTTTAAACTTGCGTAAGCGGGTTTATGCTCACCTGCACAAACTTGGATTAGATTACTTTGAAACCACACAGACAGGAGACTTGACTTATCGCCTAACTGAAGATATTGATCGCGTCGGCGAGATTGTGGACAAGTTATCCCATCAGTTTCTTTCCAATTCGTTGCAGTTAATTGCGATTCCCATTTACATGCTCTACCTGAATTGGCCGCTCACTCTTGCGGGTTTGATTTTGGCTCCTTTAATGGCTTGGTTGATCGGGCAATTTGGTCAGCGATTACTCGTACTATCTCGCCAGAGCCAAAATCAGGTTTCCAATTTGTCAGCGATGCTAACTGAAGTATTTAGCGGAATTCGCGTTGTTCAGGCTTTTGCAGCCCAAGAATATGAAGTGAAGCGATTCAATAAAGAAGCAGAAATCAATCGCCAAGCTAAGTATCGCGCCCTACAACTCAAATCCATTCAGTTTCCCGTTGTCGGTTTTTTGGAAGCAGTTAGCATTATACTGCTGTTTTTATTAGGAGGATGGCAGATTTCTCAAGGACAACTGACCACTCAAGGGTTTATCAGTTTCTTAGCTGCTGTGGCTTTACTGATTCAGCCAATCGACATGCTGATTAGCAATTACAACGAGTACAAACAAACCGAAGCTTCTGTTGAACGCATCTTTGAACTGATGGCGAAGGAGCCTAGTATCAGCGAAAAATCGAATGCTCAGGCAATGCCACGAGTTATGGGCAAAGTAGAGTATCGTCATGTCGATTTCGCCTACAATCCCGATCAGCCAGTTCTTAAGGATCTCTGCTTAGACGCTTCTCCTGGTGATGTCATTGCCTTGGTTGGTTCTTCTGGAGCAGGCAAATCGACGTTAATCAACCTTTTACTTCGCTTTTATGACCCTCAGAGGGGTCAAATTCTGGTTGACGATATTGATATCCGTGATGTCACACTTACCAGCTTGCGCCATCAAATTGGCATTGTTCCCCAAGATGTTACTCTTTTTTCGGGAACGATCGCTGAAAATATCGGTTACGGTCAAGAAGAATTAGATTTAGCAGCGATTCAAGAAGCAGCAAAGATTGCCAACGCTCACTCCTTTATCACCCAGTTTACCCAGGGTTATCAGACTTGGGTGGGAGAGCGGGGAGTTAACCTATCGGGAGGACAACGCCAAAGATTAGCGATCGCCAGAGCAGTTGCCAACGATCCTCGAATTCTCATCCTCGATGAAGCCACCTCTGCCCTCGATTCTGAATCAGAAGCACTAGTTCAAGAAGCGCTAGAACGAGTGATGCAAAATCGTACCGTGTTTATTATCGCCCATCGCTTGAGCAGCGTTCGTCGGGCTGATTGCATTCTCGTAATCGAACAAGGAGAGGTGGTTGAAGCTGGTACTCATACCTCCCTGTTGTCTCAAGAAGGACGGTATGCCCGTTTTTACGCCCAACAGTTCTACTCTACAGATGAATAGTAGTCTGTCAATAAATAATTGATGGATAAATTCCCTGTAGAGACGGCGATTTATCGCGTCTCTCTAACTTTTTCAAATCAACACCCCAGCAATACAAGCGGTGATAAAACCCGCTAACAATCCGCCAATCATTGACCTTACACCCATGCGAGCTAAGTCATGTTGGCGATTAGGTGCTATCCCCGCAATGCCGCCAATGGTAATGCCAATTGAACCGATATTTGCAAAATTACATAATGCGTAAGTTGTAATAATTACTGCGCGTTGAGAGATTTTGCCACTTTCAATTAATGCTTTCAAATCCAAAAAAGCAATAAACTCATTCAAAATTGTTTTTGTACCCAATAAAGCCCCAACTTGCCAACAATCAGCCCAAGGTACACCCATCAGCCACGCCACGGGAGCCATGAGAAAAGACAAAATCCACTGTAATGAGAGTTGCTGTAAGCCCACAAATGCCCCTAACCATCCCAAAAGTGCATTCAGGGCAGCTAATAATCCTAAAAAGGCGATAATCATTACCCCAACATTAACTGCTAGCTTCACGCCGTCAATTGCTCCGGTAGTAGCAGCATCAATTACATTTACATAATTGGTTTCTATATATGCTTTTGCTTTGCCAGCCGTCTCTGATACTTCGGTTTCAGGGTAAAGTAATTTTGATACCACCAACGATGTGGGAGCAGTCATAAAGAAAGCAGCAATTAGGTGTTCTGCCGGGATGCCAAAGGAAAGATATGCTCCTAGTACTCCAGCCGCAATTGTGGCAAAACCACCCGTCATCACGGCATGGAGTTCCGATTGCGTCATATTCGCTATGTAAGGTTTAACCATCAGCGCCGCTTCTGTTGGCCCCAAAAAGATATTACCTGCACAGGATAAAGATTCAGAACCCGATGTTTTCATCGTCTTCATCATTACCCACGCCATCACGTTTACGACTCGCTGTAAAATGCCGTAGTAATACAACACACTGATGAAAGCAGAGAAAAAGATAATTGTTGGCAGCACTTGGAAAGCAAAGAAATGATCCTTAAAATTTTCTCCAAAGACAAATTTTGCCCCAACATCAGAAAATGCTAAAAATTGACCGACAATATCTCCCAGAGATTTAAACACATTTAAACCCCAAGGAGTTTTAATAATCACTAATGCAAACACAAATTCTAATCCCAAACCCCACACCACTATTCGCCAACGCACCGCACGGCGATTAACAGAAAAGGCGTAGGATATACTAATAAAAACTAAAATTCCCAACGCAGAGATGGCGTGTTCCATGTTTACTCCTGAAAAAGTATTGTTAAGGCACTTAGTCACAGAGCATACACAAAATCTGCCTTTTTTTGTGGTTTTGTAGTCAATTACTAGAGTTTTGATGCTGTAAATAAGAATTTAGCGATCGCCCGGCAAATTATTATAGAAAAACATGGCGGCACTCTGGAAGTTAATTCTGTACAGGGAGAGGGTACAGAATTTGTGATTCAAATTACGATTTAAAATAGTTCTGGTGACTGCGCCAGCGCCACAATCAGTAAGGTGTCATACCAATTTGAAAAATTATTGCGACAGATGGAAAACTGAAACACTTATCCAATGGATGTTTCACAATCCAAAATCTAAAATCTAAAATCCAAAATGGTATTAGTTTGGTTATCTGTGCCAGTTATCCCACCATAACCAGACTCAATCCCAAAATTGCGATCGCAAACACTAATGATTTGCCAGATATAGTGTGCAACAGTAACTATAGGCTCATCCAGGGCAAACGCATCTAAATATAGTACACATATACTAAAGAGTCTAAGAAAGGTA
>NZ_JABXKN010000117.1:0-23456 GCF_017115065.1 Nostoc sp. JL23 | reverse complement strand
TACCTTTCTTAGACTCTTTAGTATATGTGTACTATATTTAGATGCGTTTGCCCTGTACTACTGCCAGAGTGACAAAACAGGGATAGTTATGATATCGATTAATTTGTGCCTGAGAGTCCGATCTATTCGTGGGTCTTCTATCACTGCAAAATGGTCAGCAATTGTGATTTTCGCCTTGAGCTTCATAAACAGGAGAATAAGAACGTAATTCTTCTTTCTGATAAATGTGAGAATACCAGTTCTTTGACAGGCAGCCGTCCTGACTTTTCACGGCATCTGTAAAAGTCACTTTGGTCGCTTAGCGATCACATAAATTGAGTTTTTCTTTCCGCTGATCTTCTCGTGATTCCTAGTCATTAATCTAAAACTATTGAGAATCAAACTGTGAAAAAACCTACGCTATTTAGTGGCTTGAGAACTTCCCGTGAAAATTCAGGCAGCCGTCGGCTGCCTCTAACTTCCCCCTCATAATGATTATCATTTCCATACAGAGTGAAATTTAATTTCCACCAAAGCCTTATGTGGTTTGAGTCTTGGTGTATTTCCCCCTGATTCAGGCTCGTCAATATTTAGATGCGTTTGCCCTGACCCAACATCTATCAAAGATCGATTCATAGATACGGTTATTGACTCTGAGATAACCCTGTTGCTTGACCACTAATCCTGACAAGAGCAATTCTCTTTCCTGTGGACTGTCAACGGCAACAACTTCTCGCTGATCCAACATTTGTCGGTAGATTTCTAGTAGCTGAACAGATTTTTTACTCTTGAGGATGCGATCGCGGATGGTTTTCAAATGCTCTGGTTCATCTTGTGATTCCCAATTCTCTATTACATTCGTCCGCACCAAGTTCTCAATCCACTCCGCTTCACCATTGGGGAGAATGGGCGAAGAACTATTGCGGATGAGCTTGCAGAGCTTTTGAGTCAAAAAAGGCTGGCCACTAGTCCAGGCTAATATTTCTTTCAATACCGTTTGCGGATTGCTCACTTTCTTTGCCAATCCTTCAAGCAACGGTTGAGCTTCATGCTCTTTAAAGCCTTCGAGTTGAATTGACTGACCAATGTTAAACGGCGTTATCTGGATGTCGGAAATTAAATCAGAATGAATGGCAACACCAAAGAGAGCAAAACTCAAACGCCGATACTCGGGATTGAAACTGCGCTGGTTATAGCAGGAACGAATCAGGGTAAAAAAGTCATTGACTGGGAAATTTAAGCCCAGGAGGCTATCAATTTCATCGATAAAAATGACCAATTGTTTTGAGGGAGTGCCATCTTCTACGCCGACTTCAACTAGTAACACTTCTTCGATAAATTCACTTAACCGCTGAACTGGAGAAAGATCTTCTCGCTCTTGCCACCAAGTTTTTAGGTTTACCTTTCCTTGTAAATCAAAACGTCGCCTTAGCTCGAAGGCTACTCCTTTATACCATTGGTTAGGGGTAACGTTTTCACCGCCAATGCGGGTCATATCAATCGCCACACAACAAACCCCCTCGTGCTGGAGGTGATCGATCATGCGTACCATGAGGCTGGACTTGCCCATTTGCCGGGGATTGAGGACGTAGCAAAACTCCCTACGTTTCAAGGCTTTGTAGAGGTAACGATCTGCGGAGCGCACTACATAGGTGGGAGCATCCATAGACAAGCTTCCACCAACTTGATAGTCAAAGGTGGCGGATTGTTCGGTACTTCTGAGTAGCTCATTTTCAAAAAGCAGTTCCGCTTGGGTGGCTTTGAGAATTTCTAGGGTTTGTAAGAGTTCTTGGGTGCGCTCTAAGACTTTTTGTTCCAAAGTCCGACTATACCTTTCTAGCTCATCTTTAGCTTGTTCTAGAGCAAGATTTTTAAAGGCTAGTTCTTGGGTCAACTGAACCCGATCGGCTTCGCCTTGTTTGCGTTGGGTGATATCTTGAAAGGCAGCGATCGCATAGACAATTTTGCCCTTCTCATCGAAAACAGGGGTGGCTGATACTTCTAAAGGAATTGTTTTACCAACTTGGTGAATCTCTATATCATCCGTAGTTGTACTTTCGCCATTTAAGGCTCGTATAATGGGTTGTTGTTGAGTTGGGTATAATTGCTCTGTCCCTGCTAAATAAGTCTGATAAATTTCACTCAATAGATCGGTTGTGGCTCCACTTACAATCCCTTTGCCAAGGATTTGCTGGGCAGCCTGATTTGCGTAGTAGGGTTCGCCCTTAGCATTAAGTGTAAAGACACCTATGGGCATAGCTTCTAAAAATTGAGTTAATCTTTTCTCGTTCTCATGTAGTGCAACATAAAGTTGAGCATTTTCAAGAGAAATTGCGGCTTGAGAAGATAGGAGTTTTAAAACTTCTAGGCGATCAGGTGTAAAAGCACCAGTAGTCAGATTGTTTTCCAGATATAATATACCGTTAAGCTTGCCTTGATTGAGTAAGGGTATGCAAAGAACGGATTTGGGTTGAGTGGCGACAATATATGGATCGCGAATAAAGTGTCCCTCATGGGCAGCATCATTTAAGACTAAACTTTCCTGAATGCGGGCGACATAATTGATAATAGAGATTGACAAAAGAGGAATCTGAGAGTCAACATTTACTGAGTCGATTGGAATTGATTGCAGTATATGAACATCATCGGAATCTATGATTTTTTCAGCTTCGATAACCCAATTATTTTCCTTTTCAAGAATCAAAAACCCTTTTTGAGCGCCAGCATTCTCGATGGCAATTTGCATCAACTTTCCAATCAGTTTCTCGAACACGATCTCGCCTGAGATCGCTTGCGATGCCTTCATAACGGTTGTTAGATCGAGTGTCTCAAGCAAACGATTAGAAGTTGTTGTCGATGCGGTCGTTCCTGCGATCGGGTTTCTTACCGATGAACTTGGAGAAAACCACTGAGGGTATGTTGCCTCTAAAAACTCGACTTTACACTTTGCCCCCCAAATCTGGTAGCCTTGGCAAGCTTTTCTCATGTAAAGTTGGGCAAAATCCTCTTTTCCTTGTTCCAACCAAAACTTTGCTGCAAGTTCATTAGCCAGAGCTTCGTTTTGGATAAACTCATTTTCTCTAGCAGACTCAATGGCTTGGTCATATAAATCCATTGCCTGATGCCACTGACCAGAGATGCGAGTCATTTCTGCCGCTACTAAAAGATATTTATGCAGAAAATTTTCGGGACAGTTATCTGCCCACTCTTTCATAAGCTGTTGATTTGCCTCAAGTTGCTGCCAGTATCTTTCTTGTTCCTCTAATGAAGCCTGATGATGGAGAACAATTAGCGTTAGTGAGTAATAAAAATTATGTTTGGCAATTGAGATAGTACCCGGAATGTAGTCAAACCATTTGCCTGCTTGCTCTAAAAGGCTTAACTCAATCGGCTGACTATATAGATAGAGAACCTCAGCTTTAAAAATGTAATAAAAGCAGATTGCTGCAAGGGTTTTATCTTTTTGGCAAGTTTCTAAAAATTGGGCTTCCTCTATTTCTTCAATATCAAAACAAGATTTATTTTGAGTAAGACCCACTAAATTTTGAATAATAATTTTAGCACTTAATATACAATTGACTGCCCATTGATTCTGACTTTCTTCACTGAACAACAAACTGCGATCAACTTTCTTCAGAAGAATATCTAAATTTTTACCTTGATAAATAAGATTATACAAATTGTAAGTTAAACTATATCCAATGGGTTGCAGATCGCCAGCTTGTAAGCCTGCCTCAATACCTTCAATATTGACTCTCTCAGAGTGCTTAATATGTTTCAACCAAGGCATAATCATACAGGCGTGAAACTGACGTGTCCCAAGTTTGGAACCTAAATCATTATATTTCTCAGCTAGCTTGACGCTGAGACAGCCATGTTGGTAAGCCAAGTGATAGTTGTGCAGCGCGTGAGTATTGATCACTCCAAAGCAGGCATAACCTATCGGAGATTTTTCCATATGCCCATATTTGATATTTAGATTGACCATTTTAGTCCCGACGATGTACATCAGGACTGGATCGAAAATCCAAGCTGCTGGTAAGATGCGAATTAATATTTTTAAGGCAGCCCTTTTCTCTGGGATTACCATTTCTGGGCAGTTATATAATAAGCTAACTTCCTGTCTGCCCAAATTCTCTTGATATTCTATAAACTCAGCTTCAAAGGCTGCTTCCAAGTTCTCCGTAGGCAGGTTGATTCCTAGCGCTTTAAGTGCAGTTCGACCCGAATCGATTGCCTCACTTATTCTTCCTATCAAGGTATATTGAATAATCTGTAAGTAATAAAATTCTGTACGGTCGAGAGCTGATTTTGCTTGCCTGAATACCATCTCGATTAGGAACTGGGATCGTTTGAAATTTCCGTTAAGATACTCAACCTCTGCCAGCTCTTTATAAAGGTTGAGAGACATGTCATAGTTCTCTTTCCAGATATCTCCTGGAAACTCATTTTCAGCTATAACTAAGTAATTTCTGGATGCAGTATAAGCCGTCGCTTCCTTTGCTTTTATGCCAGCTTGTAAATTTAATTCTGCTAGCGCTATTTTTTCATCTTCACTCTCAATTAATGCTCGTCCTTCATTAAGATGATCTATCAAGGTAAAGATTTTTTCTTCACATACTTCTTCATTAATGTTGGCAAGTAAAAGCCTGCCAATCTGGAGGTGAACTGCTTTTTTTTGCTCGTCATCAATTAGTGCATAAGCAGCCTGTTGTACTCGGTCATGCAGAAATTTGTAATCTTGGATCAATAATGCAGACTTGATCGGTGCTTCTGAAGTTGTTTCCAGTGCAGAAATGGGTTGAATCGCTCCTGATTGAATTGCTGGCAAGAGATCTCTAAAGGTTTCGGGAGCCGATTTTTCGTAGATAATTGAGAGTGTACTGAGGTCAAAACTGTTCCCAATACAAGCAGCTAGGCGCAGTGCTTTCTGAGTCGTTTCAGGAAGTTTTCTAAACTTCCCAACCATTAAATCCACTACATTTTCCGTGATACCCAGCGCTTCAATCTGAGTAATATTCCACTGCCAGCGCTTTTGCTGTCGATCAAAAGTTAGAAGATTTTCGTGGTAAATTGTTTTGAGAAATTCATTGATGAAAAAAGGATTTCCTGAAGTCTTCTTAAAGACCAATTCTGCTAGAGAAGTGACGGTTTCTCGATCGCAGTAGAGGGTGTCTACAAGCAGCTGAATAATCTCGTCGATCTTCAAGGGGTTCAGAACGATGCTGTTGATTATCGCTCCTTGCTCCCTCAAGCGATTGATCGTTATCATTGTAAGGTGATTGGGACTTACTTCATTGTCACGATAGGCACCAAGCAAAAGCATATACCCCGTATTATTTTTGGCGATCATCAGCTCAATTAGCTTTAAGCTGGCAGAGTCAGCCCATTGCAGGTCGTCTATGAAGATAATTAGGGGGTGAGATCGTTGACAAAGGACTCTAATAAACTGTAGGAATACTGCATTGAAGCGATTTTGTGCCTCAGTTGGTTCCAGTCGTTGCACTGGAGGTTGAGAACCAATAATCTGTTCGATTTGCGGAATGAGATCGATTATCACTTGACCTTTACCATCGAAAGCGGCGAGAAGATTTTCACGCCATTGAACCACCTGAGCTTCACTTTCAGTGAGCAGTTGTCTTACTAGAACTTTAAATGCAGAGATAACCGCAGAATAAGGAATGTTTCGTTGGAATTGGTCAAATTTTCCAGAAATGAAGTAACCGTGCTGCTGGGTAATAGGTTTATAAAGTTCCTGAATAAGCACAGATTTGCCAATGCCAGAGTAACCGCTAACCAGCGTCATTTCGACGTGCTTATGCTGTGGTTCACATTCGGCAACACGTTTAAATGTTGAGCGTAAAGATTCTATTTCAGTTTCTCGACCGTAAAGTGTTTGCGAAATTTTTAATCGATCGGGAATGTCGTGATGAGCTAGCGGAAACTCTGAAATCTCTCCAGTCTGCTGTAGCTGTTTTAGACATTCTTCTAAATCTGTTTTTATCCGCAACGCACTCTGATATCGCTCCTCAGCCATTTTTGCTAACAACTTCATGACAATATTAGAAACAGCTTGCGGAATTTCTGAATTAACTTTGTGAGGAGAAACGGGTTGTTTGGCAATATGACAGTGAACTAATTCCAAAGCATCATTGGTTTCAAACGGTAGCCTCTGAGTGAGTATCTCGTAGAAAGTTACACCGAGGGAGTAAAAATCAGTCCTGTAATCAAGTATCCGATTCATTCTGCCAGTTTGTTCTGGCGACATATAGGCTAACGTTCCTTCCAGAACACTTGGACTTTTAATCGTCGGATTTTCACGGGTAAAAGTGGTCGAGATACCGAAATCAATAATTCTGAGTTGTCCAGTTTGTGGATTATAGACGATATTAGAAAGATTGATATCTTTATGAATAACATTAGTCGCATGAATTTCACTAAGCGTCTGAGCAATCTGAATGGCAATAAGGAGAAATTCTGAGAGCGCAAACTTTTTAAATTCCATCAGAATGTCTAATGATATACCCCCAAAATCCTCTAGAACTATTGCCAGTGTGCTTTCATAGGGCAATAAATTATAGGCTTTGATCGCTCCATCGATTTCTAAATAACGGGTAATTTCGTACTCCTGTTTGTATCGAGTCAACTCTGAAGGGGTCGGGTAATCTTCTTTAAGAACTTTGAGAATAACGCTTTGATTGCTAAATTTAGCGACAGATCGATAGACCAATGAATTGGCACTTTCGTAAATCTTGGAGATAATTTGGTAATCGGCAATAGCCTTCATCGCTAAGATTTCTCCAAAGCAACACTCTGCTTATCATTTGCTCGAGCGCAAATCACTCAGAAGATTCTGCTGATTAACTAAAGAATGTTAAGAGTGTTACCTCAGCATATACGCTTCTAATAATGGTATATTATAAAGCTTAGTTCTCTGGACAATCGTTTTCTCAGCAATTGTTTTCGAAGACAATAAATAATACACTGCCTACTCCAATCCGTAGAAACGAGCGGGATTGTCCCAGAGGATCTTCTGCACAGTGTTTTTGGAGAGTTGTTTTTCAAGAGCTAGCATTTGTGCGACTACATCTGGCTTATGATCCATATGAGGGTAGTCAGAGCCAAAAATTAAATTCTCCGAGCCAATAAACTCGACAATCTGAGCTAGACAAGGTTCAGACGGCTCAATCGCAATAAAACATTGGCGACGAACGTATTCGGACGGCTTCATTTTTACGTTACCTGCAACTTCCCAGTGAAGATCTTCGTACTCGCGATCGAGCCTCCATAGCCAGTATGGAAGCCAGCTGCAACCAGCCTCCAGCAGCCCAATTCTGAGATTAGGATGACGTTCTAGAACTCCACCTTCAATCAATGCTAACAAAGCCATCATTTGTTCCATTGGATGAGAACAAGCGTGTAGCGCAAAGCGAGTGTTGAAACGATCGCCTCCAGTCGTAGGCAGGCGACAGTGTGTTCCTTCATGGATGCTAACGGCAATTCCCAATTCCTCACACTTGAACCAAAATGATTCATACGCAGAGTTGCTAAGTAATCGCCCCTTGACAGGATTCGGGCGCAAAAAGACCGCTTTCCAACCAAAAGCAGCGATCTGCTGCAATTCCGAAACCATTTCTTCAGGTTCATGCAGGTTTACAACTCCTACGCCTCGAAGAGTTTTGGGATTATAGCTGCAAAAGTCTTGTAGCCAACGATTGTATGCACGGACGAATGCACCTACAAGTTGAGGGGGCATAGTGTCTACAGCACAGATCCACGAGAAGTAGGTCGGATAGATGAAAGAAATGTCAACCCCCATCTGCTGCATTGCCCGCACGTGAGACTCTGCGTCAAAGCCATTTTGCCAAGACACGGCATAAGCTTGGGTAACTTGTTTGGCTCCTTCGAGACGGAGGCGATCAGAGTATTTATGCAGGAGTGATTCACCTGCGATAGTCAGATCTGAAGAAGGCGCAAAGTGTCTAAATGCAGGTTCTAGATACTTTCCCCACATATTGGGTGGTTCGATTACGTGGGCATCTGCATCAATGATGCGATATTGGTCGAGCATGGGCGATCAGAGGTTGAGGGCAGGAATTGGAGAAACTTTACATCCACATTGTAAATGGATTGAGTTCATGCTCCTGAAACGGCTCTTTTAACCAGTCTAATTTTACTGGAACTTCGTAAAGTCGTCCCACTCCCAAGCGCTTCCAGAAGTGACGCAATCCAGGAACAACAACCTTTACAACTTTCAAGCCGATATCGGGACGGGTCTGATCTAAAACCAACAGTTCCATACCGTTTTGTTCAACGATCTGCTGACAAGTCATGACATCTTCCAGTAAATCATTGCTCCAAAGTTGCGGATAATCAGAGTAACCTTTTGAAGGAACGCCTTCATTAGGAATTAGATAGGGCTGATTTTCGAGCGTTGCTGTTTTCCACCAATTGATGGTCATCTGAGAAACAGATGGAGTGTAACGAGTACTTCCATCAGGATTAGCAGCTAAAACAGCATGAAGTATTTTGTTCAAGCCATTTAAGGCTCTATAGATAGCAGTCTTAGGGTCAAAATGAGCACCGAAGTCAAAGATAATATCTTCTACCTCTCGATCCGTTCTTCTAGATATGGCAGCAAAAGCAGGAATATTCAAATCGCTGGTAATATCTAGAATCCAAAAATCTCGATGAATTGTTTGATAGTAATCCTTCAGAGCTTGAAAATAAGGCTCATCGAAACTATCCAAATCTACTCTCGGTTTCTGAAGGCGGTTATACCACCATAAGGCAACGCAATCCCGCTCTACCAATTCCATAAAACCATGCACGATCGCTTCTTCCATCGTGTTACCAGCCGCGCAACCATTGGAGTCAGCCCAACAATCAGGCTTGGAGGGAGTGGGGTAGCCATAATAGCAATAAGCAGTTGGCAGATACTTAAATTCTTGCAGCGTGAGAGACCAAACAGGAGTCCACTCAATTTCTCTTTCCTCATCAAAAGGTTCTGGAACCCTTTGAAAGCTACCCAAAAAACCAGAACAGCTAGCATTCCACTCATGACGATTTTGGTATTGTGCTTGGCTGAAGTTCATACAAGCATTGGGGTGAATGGCTTTGCTCTCCATTTGCTGATAACTGCCTTTTTGTCTGATTTCGTCTCCTTGAAAGACTCCAGAATATCTCTCAATCGCTTCACAGAAGCTGCTACATCTAGCCTGCTGGTCAGTCGGTGCTGTCCCTCCACTTCTACCTATAGTGTACTGGCGTAAGGCATCTAAATCGTCAAACAGGGTAGCAAAATGATGTTTCGCTAAATAAGTATGAGTTAAACTAGTTGAATTTCGATCTACCTTCAGGAGTTCTCGAACAACTCCCGTAATCGGACTAATGTGGTGTTGATACTTTTTGAGCGTTTCTTCTGGAGAAGACAGGCGATGTCCTCCACCTGCTAAAAAAGATTTTTTCCGATGACCTAAAATAACAGGCATGGGTTTGCAATTCAACCATCCGACCCCTTTTTCGCTACAGTCTGGACATTGAGGTCGCTTAACCAAAATGTGGTTCTGTGTTTCTAGAGAAAGAGTGTCGTGGGTTACTAATACTCCTTCCAGTCGCTTATTTTCTCCCCGGACAATCCATTTAAAAACTTCTGTCGCTGCCATGCTCAAGGCTGTTTGTAATGTGGCAGGCACAGAAGCAAGCGGAGGTATGAGAGGAGTTGAAATATTCTTTCGTCGTTGAATAAATTCTTCGACGGGTCTGTTGCCTCGCAAGCGTTGAGCTAGACACTGCCAACAACCTGTTTGATCTGGCTGGAATATAGGTCCGATCCAAACAATGGTTCCCACGGGTTTGACCAGCATCCAAGCGGATGATGAGTCTAGAGCCTGTTGATTATAAGCGGACAGCCCATCTTGCAAATAATCATCAGTTAGGACAATCTCTATATCTACTTCTATATCTGCCTTTTCGGAAACTTGGATTTGCAGTGATTCTAAGGTAGCTTTGAATTGAGAAATCGGAAGATTACAACCAAAGGAACTCACTCTCACTTTTGTAGCTTGCAATCGGCAGTGAGCTTCTTTAGGGTCAATGCTTAAATGTTCACAGAAGGTTGTTAAGTCCGATGAGAGAGTATCATCGCCTTTGACAAGGTATCTCTTCTGTTCTAACTGCATCAGAGCATAGTGAACTTGGGCAACGGTGAGAATATGCTCCTCATCAGATGCTTCTTCTGTTAATAGTGAAAGTCGCATTTCCTCAACAATTTCCTCAATTGTGTGATGTCCATCAATTAAAGGAACTAACTTTTGGAATAGATGGTTGCAGAGCAAAGAGGAATTTCTTTCTGTTAGAAAAAATATAGCTTCTGCTTTTATATTCTCAATACGATAGCAACCTTTAAATTTCATCTAGGCACCTTTACAAGATGGAAAAAGAAAATGCGAATCTACACCAAGCAGTAATGAATCTATCAAGATCCATATAAAAATATTCCTCCTAGATGTTCCATATGAGCTTCATCACCGAGGAATTCCTGTAACTGCTCAATCTTCAATTCCTTTAAACCATTTGGTATATCGGGCAATGGGAATCTAAAATCTAACGTGTCTTTGTTGCGTAAATTTTGAGCAGGATCTCGCTGAATTGCTATTAACTGCTCCCTATTCTTCCACGCTTCGACCAATTCATCTGCCCATAAATTTGCTTGAACGTCGAAACTCAGTATCCCTGTTATCCCTAGCTGCAACAAATTCTTCAGTTGTTCACGATCCAAGTTTGCTAAAGCTCCAACTTCTGAAGCCTCAGGAATCGGTAGATAGCCCCTATATATTTCACCTTTTTGAAGTTTTGATCGGTCAATGATCGATTGGGCGTTAGATTTTATCTTGTTTCTGGTTTCTTCATTCGGTACATTTAATAAAATCTGCCCATACTTGCCTTCCTCCCCGTTTGCAAGGTCATTGATGGCGCTTTTGGGATCTCGCTTCAGGTCATGTATAAACACTATATCTGATTTACTAGACCACCAAGCGAAAGCTAAAACGTAGCTCCAATTTTGTCTTGAAGAAATATCTGACTCCATAATCTACCTCTCAATTCTGTAAATAGTTTATACAATAGCTAGCTTTTCAAGGAAACTAATGCTGGGGACAAAGAAGAATTCGCCACCTCTATTTTTATACAATAGATTCCAATCCCCGATCACCTTGTTCATCAGGCTTTGAATTAGGAAAATCGAATCCAAGAGTCTTATAACCTTGATAAGATAGTAAAAATTTTTACACAGTTCCCCTGAAAAACTGAGATCCTGTTGTCTTATCCTGTTATAAGTTTCTGTCTGCTTCTATTGCTTCCATGTAAACGTAATACTCTTGGCTTGATCCCGAATCCATTGTTTCACGTCTTTTACTTTTTCGTTGCCAAACTGAATAAAGATATATAGAGAGTAGTTTCGTCCAGAACTCTTGATCGTTCCTCCTTGCAAATCCTTTAAAATCTGCTCATAAGCTGGATTTTCCAGAGCAATAGGCTCTAGGTTATTAATAAGAGCTTCGTACTACTCTAAATTATTATCAGGATTGCTCATATTACCTCCTTTGTTGATTTTCAAAAAAATATCGATACAACTTACAAGTCGGTACTGTTTTATGTCCTAATTGAACAATCAGCCCCAAACTGCTTAACTTGTAAGACAGGATACGATCTAATTGTATAGGTTCAGTAGCACTTATGACTGCATAAAGGGTACTGGCTAATTCCGGTTGTTCTTGCAGTGTTATCAAATGTCGCTGCAAGTGATGGGAATAAATTTCGGTAGATGTGGGAGCAGTTTCCAGCAGTTGCTCTAAAGTTACATCCCCACGACTAAGGTGATATAGAGCGATTTGTACAAGTGCGGGATGTCCCCCTACCATGTCCATTAGTTGCCTAGCTTCCTCCCCATCTTCCCAGTGGAATCCGTAACATTGAGCTAACTGCTGTACCTCCTCCTTACTAAAATTGTTTAACTGAATTGGTAACCCCACATTGAACGGTGACTGGTTGAGATCGAGGGGAACGTAAATTTCCGTCGAGTGAACCACGATCAAGCGGAGCTTTTGCCAGATAGGCAGTGTTTTGGCCTCTTCATACCAGGAGCGCAGCAGAGGTAGAAAATCCTTTGCTACTTCAGGATGCTCAAAAATCTGATTCACTTCATCCAACGCCAAGACTAGGGGAGTCGAAATTTCTTTTAGTATATAGTCTTGCAAATAGGAAGTACAGCTAATTTTGCTTCCTAAATCCTCATCCCAATACTCGTCTAGCTTCGGTTTTAGCTGAAGCTGGCGAGCAGCATTAGTACACAGCCAGCGCAAAAATTTATTCAAATCGCTCAAGATTGCTTGGTCAACTTGGTCTAGATTTAGGCTTACGGTGCAGTAGCCCAGGCGTTTAGCAGAGTCGAGAATCCTTAGTAGCAGTGAAGTCTTGCCCATTTCTCTAGGAGCTTTAATCCGCACTAAAGCTCCTGATTTTCTGATTTCTCGATCGACCTGCTCCTTAAGGGAAGCGCGTTCTAGGTAAAAAGGGGAGCCTAGAGGGACTGAGCCACTGGGGTAGCGAGGCGACATCTCCTCGTTGACATTGCTCAACTCAAGGGTTTTAGTATTTTTGTCTATAGTTTGAGATGAAAACTCAAAATCTAGATTGGCTATTTCACTCCAGTCCAGTGCTAACTTGCGACAGAGTTCCTCAAAAGTTGTGTGGTCAACGGGTTTACCTGTAAGAAAGTTACTGACTGTGGCTAAGGCCAAGTCTACATCTTCAGCCAAAACTCTTTGACTGGGATAACCATTACGGTTGACTGCCAGTTTTACTTTCTGAATGCACTCCTGACGAACCCTGAGCGATCTTGGCATAGCTCGTTTTCTTACGACTGTGTAAATTTTACCAGTAATAGACTAAAAGTCAGTCACAAGTCAGAAAGAAGTCAGTAATTTTCAGGCAGTAAGTCAGTATGCAGTATTGTTTGATAAATATATGAGGATGTCAGGGAATAACACTAAGATAAATTTAAATTGAAGCTTGCAATTCCAGTGATTCGGTAGCACTCACAATCTAATATCCTTTTAAATTATGCCTCTTGTCTCAAATTAAGAATCACAAAAACAATTTACTAATTTTCAAATTTAGATATGTTAAAGATTTTAGCAATCTATTAATAATAAATTGCTAAAAGCTCTGTTAAATAAAGGTTTCAGATTTTAGGTTCACGAAACTGACAGAAGCTGTTTACGGACACGTTCGCTTCCGTTATGGATGGAAGAAACAAGTCAAATCCTCTTCCCTTCTGCCTTCTGCCTCCTGCCTTGTTTCTTTAAAGAGGGATAATTCTAACAGGTTTGCGATCACCTCTACCAGAGCAGCTTGACTACAAAACTGTAAAGCAAAAGTACAAATTATTATGAATCACCAATTCCTCGCCAAGGATAAGATAGAAAAAAAGAAAACTTTAGAAAAAACAACTTTTTTAAAAATCAAAATTTTTCTTACTTTAATTCCAGCATCTCTGGTTTTAAGTAGTTGCACAAGTAGCGATATTAAAACTGCTAAAGGATTTGGTGACGCATCGAATGCACTTGAGCAATTAAATACTGCTGTTGCTGACGATATTTACAACTCTTGTACTCGTTCAAGCACTTGGCTTGCTCTCGGTACCTCTGAGACTCGGCAAAATATGAGGGATGCCATAAAGGATTGTGATACGATGTTCCGACCAAATTCAGTACGAACTAAAATAGCTGGTGAAGTTATTGTTGAGTACGTAGGGGCCATAGGATCGCTTGCAACAGAAGACAGAAATACAGTAAAAACGGAGTTTGAAGAAATTGGTACAGCATTACAAGGGTTGAAAGTTAAAACTAAGAACTCACCACCATTTCAGTTTAAGCAAAACACAATTGACACTGGGGTAAATATAGCGACATTTTTAACAAATTTATTCTTGGGTAATTTCCGACGAAAAAACCTCAAGGCTGCCATAGTTTGTACTGACAAAGATATTCAAACATACTCTGCAGGTTTAGCAAGTTTTATTGATGAACTCTATGTAAAAGCGCTTCTTGATGATGAAATTGATTCGATAACACGTTATTTCGGAGCATATCGTTCACCTTTGACTGATAAGACAAATCTGCTTCTCAACTCTGATTCTCCTGAAGTTTTTACTTCATTACAAGACACACAATTAAAGCGTGATCGTGATATGCAAGATGAGATATCAAAGGTTATTAGTAAAAAGAATACTGGAGCAGCTTATGTGACTCTTATCCAGACAACTGCTGCTGCTCATGCAGACCTCAAACGTATTTTTAATGATGGAAAGGATAATCTCTCACCTGAGTTAACAGCTAAATGCAATAAGTACTTTGCTAGAAATAGCAGTAATATAATAACTATGAAAACTCCAGGAACTGATTCTCTGAATCAGGAGATCAGTCAATCTGAGTTAGAACAGATAAGAAAGGTTGCAAAAGCATATAACAGCAAAGTAATGCCTCTACTTGCACACATCAAACAACAATCTAGTTCAACCAATCAAGATTGAAGTGCCGAGTATGGGCAGAACTTAAACTTCAAGAAAATAGTCATTTTTTAAAATAAATAATTCCTTATTATTGGGTGTATATTACTTACTCATAAATATAGAATTGCCAAAATTAAAAAATCTCTAATAGCTATAGATACCTACTTGATTGGGTATTTTTAGATTAACGTACCGGAACAATAAATAGTTACAAACAACTAGAAGGAATAAGATTATGACAACTGGAACTCCCACTACTAAGCAGTTAACTAAAGATGACCTCGAATTAATTAGCTCGGAGATGTTACAAAGATATGAGGAGGTAATGAATAGAGTAGAGAAAGAACATGATTCAGGAAATCTTTCTCAAAGCCAATTTAATGAGGCTGTAGGAGAATTGCAGAAGCTGGAGATCAAATCAAGAAAATTATCAGGCTTGATTATGAATATGAAGCTTGATGTTTTATTAAATACTGACAAAGATAGTCCTGCCTCAAAAATTGGAATAGCAACAGATAACCTTAAAAAAGCTACACAAAAAATTCAAGATTTTCATAATTTCTTGCAAAGTATTGCTGAGGTAACTCGTATTGCAACTGGCATAATTCTTGCGATTCAAACTGGAGTGACTGCAAATATTTAGCCCTAATTGCTGAACTTAATCTATCTTAAGTTTTTTCGGCAATTCTAGAATTTCATTTTTCGGAGTTGATTTATGTCTTGTACACTCGGTAATTCATACATTATTAAAGCAGGAGACACACTTTTTATTATTGCCCAACAACAATTAGGTGATGGTAACCGTTGGCGTGAGATTCTCAAACCAGATGGTACTCCCTTCACAGATGCGGATACCTCAAATTTACAGGTAGGTCAAGAAATCTGCATTCCTAACGGGTCTGTCACTCCACCACCCCCTCCCCCAACAGGCAATGGCAATGGTTTCGCAAGTATTGTATCGCGCCAAACCTTCGAGGCTATATTCCCAAACCGAAATGGTTTTTACTCCTACGACGGTCTAGTGACCGCCACGCAGAAATACCCAAGCTTCTGCAATGAAGGATCGGACGAACAATGCAGACGTGAGGCGGCTGCATTCCTGGCAAATGTTGCCCAAGAGACGGGTTTTTTACAATACATTGATGAACTGAACACAGCAGTATGGGGTAACTACTGCGATCCCACAACCTATCCGTGTGTGCAGGGTAAAACCTATCACGGTCGCGGACCGATCCAGTTGTCGTGGAACTACAACTATGCCACATGTGGGGCGGCTCTCGGTATTGATCTGCTCAATAACCCTGATTTGGTCTCAACAGATAGCGCTATTTCCTTCATGACCGCCCTGTGGTTCTGGATGACATCGTGCCACGACGCTATCCGCAACTCCGGTTTCGGCATGACAATCTTCATCATCAATGGTGGCATCGAATGTGGAGTTAATGCGTCCCCAGAAGGCAGACAGGAAGCCCAAAATCGAATCAATTTTTATCTGGATTTTTGCCAGAGGTTGGGGGTATCACCTGGCGAAAATCTTTCCTGCTAAGTAGTCGAACATCTCTGTTATAGGAAGATATTCTTCCTCATATTTTGGAGTTGATTTGTGTCTTGTACACTCGGTAATTTATACATTGTTATGGCAGGAGATACCCTTTTTTCTCATTGCCCTACAAAAATTAGGTGATGGGAACTGCTGGCGTGAAATTAAAAAACTAGATGGTACTCCCTACACAGACATGCCATCACATCCACATTAATATATTCCGCAGATTTAGTTTCAATCATTTGTTTTTATTTAGCTACGTGTTTTCTCAAAACTCATTTAGGATTTCTACAGGAAGTAGTGTATGGATATTTTGGTAGATAACTTGTTTATTGAGCCGGACTGTGCTCCAGAATCCCAAAGAATTCCAGGATATCTGATCCGCAGTACAGCAAGAGCGAATGTAGAAGATTTACAAGATATCAAAGAAGATAATACACGCCCAACGATTAAAACAATAATTAATCTCCTTTATACAAAAAGTAAAAATTGCCCCAAAAATTCTGACAAACTAGGAGTGGTAATTGCTATTCATGGGTACAACACAGGAGGTGCGAATAGTGATTTAAATATATTACCCGTTACCAATGAGGCGATCACTGATGGAATTTGGAAAAACTATCAACAACTTTGTAAGTATGTCAACAGTAATGCCTTAATTTCTCAAAAGTCAGATAGTTTAATGTTTCTTGGTTATCGCTGGCCTTCGGAAACTATTACAGGTCAAAATATTATTACTTCTCTAAGTACTTTACCCTTTCTACTCAAGGTTCTACTATGGGGAAGCTTAATTATGACAATCGCCTCAGTGTTATTGTTTTTCTGGGTCTCTTCCCCAATGTTTGTCGTTCCGGTTGTTTTGGGAACATTCGGGTTTAGCATTGTTTTCAGCCTGATTATTTTACGTGTAATTGTATATTTTCGTGACTCTTATCGAGCAATCAACTACGGAGTCCACGATCTGGTTGAACTGATTCGCCAACTAGATAAAGGTTTGATAGAGCGCTGCTTTCTAGAAGTTAAATCAGAGGAGAAGGCTCAAAACTATTGGAAACAACACCCGATTAAACTCTCCTTCATTGGGCATAGTCTAGGTAGTCAGGTAACTACACAAGCAGTCCGAATTCTATCTGATGTCTTTGACTCTGATTCTGTAGGAAACATCAATAATAAAAAAGCTGAGAAAAGACCTTCTTCGCGAATTGGGCAGGTTTTTAGTTTAGGTCGTTTAATTCTTGTTGCACCAGATATTCCTGTACTGGCAATTACTTCTGGAAGATCCAATTTCTTACGGTCATCGTTACGAAGATTTGAAGAGGCGTATCTATTCAGTAACGAAGGGGATTTAGCCCTACGTCTTGCTTCTACGGCTGCTAATTACTTTTCCTTTCCAGCAAAGACCCAAACACAAGGGTATCGGCTAGGTAATGTGACTGTTCGTTCCAATAGCGATCACAGCAGTAAGTTAAACAAGGTAACAGGGCAATTTCAGAGTGAGTATGGAATTGTCAACTGGAAGGATCAGAACTTACGCAAGCGATTATGTGAGACTAGTTCATTACTTAATTATTTAGAAATTAATGTCTTGAACAAAGTGCAAAGCCAGGGATTAGATCCAGCTTACCAAGAATATCAGTCCACAGTTGCCACAGCAATTAAAGATCAGGAGTCGTTAGCTGATTTATTTACTTACTTTGATTGTACAGAATACAAAGACCGAACAGATTATGCTAATGTACCTAATCGCGATCGCTACGTCATGATTCTGGACAAACAAACCTCGCCCTTAACTTTTTTCGAGTACCTGCAACTCGGTTGGGCATATTTTCGTAGCAATACACCGGATGTCCACGGTGGCTATTTTTGGGGAGAATTTAGTCAGCAGTTAATTTTTCAACTGGCTTTTGTTGGCTTCCAGGAGTTTCTGGAGTTTCTGCTGGTTACCCCACCAAAGGATATGGGAATTGAAGAACTGCGACCACCGGAACTTGAGGATAAGATTGTTTGGGCGAACAACCTTCAAATAGGGGCAGTTTCTGACAAACTACGTACCAAACAAAGGCAGATTGCGCTCAATTATCTCTCATGGATCATCGAGAAAAAACAAATCCAAGCAGTATTATCACCGGAACGTTACCATATTGATGTCATGGGGGAAAAACGCGATGAAGTTCGCTCTAAAATTATGTCAAAAAAATAATATTTTATCCGCTATTGCGAATTGCGAACTGCAAAATGCGAGACCGAGGCTTCTGTCCCGAACTGAAGCGTTTACCCTGATTCTGGCAAATCCACTTCTGCTGCCCTACAAATTTGACCCCAGTTTTTGTAAAACTGCATAAATATCTAATTAGGCGTAGATAGTTCTACAGAAGTACCCAGGCTTTATAAACATCCTCTCATGACGACTGTTCAATTCTTAGATGATAAAAGTCATAACAAAAGTACTCACAAGTCAGAAATGAGTCAGTAAATCTCGGGCTTTAACTTAGTTAGCAGTGGAGTTAGATAAATATACCAGTTTTACGCTGGCAAGCTTTGACCTGACTCGCTGATGTGGGTGTAGGAAATATTTATACTTCTAAAAAAGTGGCTTTTATTGAAAAATTAAGGAGGATTGGTCATGGCAGCAATCGATACAGCACCGTTAGAAAACAGCTTGGGATTTCTAGCTTTAGGAGCTTATATTCTCACCTTAATGCCCACGAATCTCAGAATCATTTTTCCTCAAACTAAACAAGCGAACCTTCCCAAATGGCTGTTGAAATATCGACGAATTATCGGTATTCTGGCTTTCTGCTTGGCTTTGCTTCACGGTTTCCTCTTAGTGAAAAAGAGAGACCTTGATTTTTTAGATCCTAATACCTATTGGATTTATATCCAAGGTGTATCTACCTTCATAATTTTTACCCTATTGGCAATTACTTCTAATGACTGGAGTGTCAAAAGACTGAAAAAAAATTGGAAGCGATTACATACCCTGACTTACTTAGCTATGTTCCTGCTCACTTGGCACATTTGGGACAAAATGTTAGATCACTGGAGCTATTTAACCCCGATTGGGCTAGTAGGGATTGTCACGACAACCCTTTTATTTCTGATGCGACGCTGGATTGAACATCGGAATAAACAACAAAAAGCGAAAGGAAAAGCGTTCTCATCTCAAATTCCAGAAAAAATTACTCTATAGTACCGCTAGTCTCCGACACCATTACGTAGTGGGTGCAAGTCAGATTATTCTTTCACTCGCACAAGGAATGTCCTGTTATGAGATCGAAACAAATTACCTGGAAATCTTCAGCAGCAATCAGCACTCTAACGATCTTGGTTGGTAGTAGCAGTTGTGCTAACCTATTCTTCCACTTCCGAAACGCTAGTGTTGCTACTATCTCTGTTGCAACCATTCAACCCTTACGTTCTGTCCAAGGAAATTTAACTTGGGTTTACGCATTAGCAATCAGCCCTGATGGATGCTTACTCGCCAGTGGCAGTTACGATAAAAAAATCAAAATTTGGGATCTGCCTAGTAATACCTTACTCTATACTTTAGAAGGACACGGCAATGCAGTGGTAAGCCTTGCCATCAGTCCTGATAGCAAGCTGCTCGCTAGTGGCAGTTGGGATAACCGTATTAAACTCTGGAATTTAGAGACGGGGCAACTGCTTCGTACCCTAGATGGCCATACAGATGATGTAGAAGCCGTTGCCATCAGCCCCAACGGAAAGTGGTTAGCGAGTGGTAGTGCTGACACAACCATCCGCATTTGGAACGTGCAGACTGGCGTACAAGTTCATCAGTTATCGGATGGATTGTGGGTAAGAACTGTTGCTTTTAGTCCGGATGGGCAGACATTAGCTAGTGGCAATGAGAGTGGTACACTCAAAATTTGGCGGCTCATGGATGGTGCTGTTCTAAAAACCCTGAATGCTCATTCACAAGCCGTGCGCTCAGTGACTTTTAGCCCTGATGGACGGACTTTAGCGAGTGGCAGTGCTGATAGGACAGTCAAACTCTGGCAAATGCCCACTGGTAAATTGTTGCATTCCCTAATTGGACATGATGGAGTTGTGTGGTCAGTGGTTTTCAGTCCCGATGGCAAGAGATTAGCTAGTGGTAGCAATGATAGCACTATCAAGTTATGGGGGTTGCCTGAAGGCAAACTTTTAGAGAATTTGATCGGGCATAAGCGAGGCGTGCGGTCAGTAGTTTTCAGACCGCATGGAAAGATGATAGCCAGCAGCAGTGCCGATAAAACCATCAAACTCTGGTCTCTTCCTAAAGAGTGACAATAAGCTTTCAGAAAGTAAACAAATCTATAAGGAGGAAATCTGATGATAGATAGGGATACATCCTAGCCGACATTAATTTGACAACTAGGCTATGCCATCACTGCTTACAAAAGTGTCAAAGCTGTCAAAATCACTTTCTTTTGATAAGTTTATCGAAATCTAAAGTGCAGATTGCTTTAACGCAATAGTCATTCAATTAATTAACTTTATCTTAATTTTGGAGCATTATATGAGTGGATTTGGTCACGGTTCCGTCGGCACACGAGAACAAGCATTTACACATTTACTGCCTTTAAGAGCAAAAAGCTACCCGACCCATGAACTACTAGAACTTGCCAACAGCATAAAGTCAGCGCATGATACCGTCAAAGATGGTCCTGATCCTGAAGAAAATTTGCTGTTACCAGCAGGTTATACATACTTTGGTCAATTCATCGATCACGATCTAACCTTTGATAACACATCATCTTTAAACCCAGTAGATATTGGTTCTCAAGATCGTTTGCCAAGTAATTTACGAACTCCACGCTTTGATTTGGATTCCTTATATGGTGACGGTCCTGATGCTCAACCTTTTATGTACGCTGAGGATGGGGCTACTCTTTTATATAAAAATGGTACTGAAAATCAGGTTAAACCTACTCTCAGTAATACAAAGCTAGTTGAAGACTTTAAAAATCAGGCAGATCAAGATCTACTGCGTAGCCCCAATGGTCGCGCGATTGTTGGTGACAAACGTAATGATGAAAACTCGATCATCAGTCAAATTCAATTGTCTTTTGTCAAGTATCATAATGCAGTAGTAGCAAAGCTTAAACAAAACAATCACAGACTGCAAGACGATCAGAAACTGACGGGTACTGCTTTGTTTGAAGCAGCACGAAACGAAGTACGCTGGGTTTATCAAAAGATAGTGATAGAAGACTTTTTGCCGCGCATTGTTAACGCAGATGTTCTAGAAGGTCTAAAACACAAAACTCGCGACCAGCGCGCCCAAAACTATGCTCTTTACACAGAAGACAAACGCGAGAATTTACCCCGCGAATTTGTAGTAGCAGCTTACCGCTTTGGACATTCTGGAGTACGCTTTGGTTATCGCCTTAACAAAGATAAAAGATTTAGCATTTTCCCGGATAGTGAAAGTTGCAACCCAGACGATGACAGCTTGTTAGGATTCGAGCCACTACCGAGTCATCACGTCATTGATAACTGGGCGCGCTTTTTCCCACTCACAAGTCCAGGAGTGTTACCCAATGAGCCTCGTGAAAGTCCTGCTGGTGAGACGCCCGATCCAAAAGTACGCTTACAACTAGCTTACAAAATTGATTCCAACTTGGTTGATCCACTTGGCGTTTTACCGTCCCCTGTATTGCCAACCAGCCAGAATGTTGGGGGGGTTATTAAAGAAGTTAAAGATGCGATCAGCCCTGACACCTTGCCAGACAAGAAAGTAGTACCACCACGTCCATCCCTAGCACTGCTTAATTTATTGCGAGGCAACAACTACAGAGTACAAGGTGGGCAACAGATTGTCAAAGCTTTACAGGACAAAGGTTTTACTCAGGCTATCCCTCTCACATCAGATCAACTCAGTGTACGACGACCAGCAGGTGAAAATTCGGCAAAGGATGCACTGTTCAAGTTTGAGCCAATTGCTGAGAGTCTGCAAAACGACACCCCACTCTGGTTTTACATTTTAGCTGAGGGTCAAGCTCCTTTAGTAGATCACTTTGGTGTGGGAAAAAGTTTTTCCGAAGTAGACTTACTAAATGGTGTTGGCGCCAAAACCCAGCTAGGTTGGGTAGGTGGTCGAATTGTAGCTGAGGTATTTTATGGACTTTTAGATTCTGATCGGGAATCTTATATTAATAAAGCACCTAAAGATTGGCAGCCAATTTTAGGTGGCGATCAGACAGTTATCTTTGCTAACCTACTCAAATTTGCTGGACAAAATATCGAAGCACCTCTATGAATCACTGGTTTTAAACCGACGCGGATTTAAAACCCGTTGGTCTCCCAAAGTTTTAAATCCGTTGCGGTTGTAACCCCAAACCAACTCATAAATCCAACTACGGCTATAGCCTGTAACTGCTGCTACCTCTTGCGTGCATATACCTTTAGCTAAAAGCCAAATTATTTGGTAATGCGTTCGCAATACTGGTTCTTTGGCTTTGCGATAACCTGTCTCTAACTCTTACTCGCTTAGATATGGCTCAATTTTTATGATTTTTGGCATTGCGATCGCTAAACCCAAAATTTGCTTTTGCATATCAAGCCTTTTTCCTGTTTAATATATCCCACAATTCGCACTTCAAGTTGAAGTACAAATATTGACAATTATTAAAAACGCAAAAAATCAAGATAATTAAGAAAAGAACACTTAAACAATCTATCGCTCTTCCATCACTCTCATGAGAGAATAATAAGGTAAAGTATCATAAACTCTTTGCTGGACTATGTTTGAGGCTAGAGTTGCATCCGAAACGATAAAATTTGTTGACGATTACTGTGAATGGTATAAAAAACTCTTTCCAGAAATGAGAAGTTTTGATGCGTTTAAATATCTACATATTGGGATGATATCGGATATTAAACGCAAAACTCTACCAGCTTTCCTCGCGTGTGGTAGGTTTAAGCAACGAGCAAGGGCTATTGCATTTCTTAACAGAATCTCCTTGGAAATTGTCATATTTGAGAGAGATGAGATTAAAGCTGATACTACAAGTATTAGCAGGAAGAGAAATAATCCTTATTATTGATGAAACAGGAGATAAAAAGAAAGGCTCAACAACGGATTATGTCAAACGACCGTACATTGGTAATTTAGGAAAAATCGAGGATATAGTCGCAGTTACAGCCTATGGATTATTTGAGGGAATGACATTTCCTCTGATGTTTGAAGTCTATAAACCGAAACAAAGACTATTAGAAGGAGATACCTACCAAAGCAAACCACAAATATAGGAATCATATTTGATTTTTGAAAAAGACTACGAGATAATACGGAGGGATAATCTCAGGGCAAACGCATCTAAATATAGTACACATATACTAAAGAGTCTAAGAAAGGTA